>JAFGXF010000099.1 GCA_016936755.1 Anaerolineaceae bacterium
CGCCTGGCAGCCCGCCTGACCGGATGGCGTATCGATATCAAAAGCCTACCGGAAGCAGCCACAGATGCCATCGGTAAATTAAAGACCGACCCTGCGCTTGCATCCATGATGGACGCAGAAAAGGAAACCCTGCCTGCCATCGAAGCCCTGCTGGTCAAGAAAGCGGAAGGCAGACCATTAATGCCGGAAGAATATGACCAGATCACCTATTTTGTGGATCGCATCGAACGCCGCACAGCACACAAACAGGAAGAAAAATTGCGAGAGGAAGAGACTCGCATGAATGAGATCCGCTCGGGTGTGCCGGAAGGAACGTTTGATACCAATATTCTCGATGCCAACCTGCCGGAGCATATTGCCTTCATTCTCCAGGAAGCAGAGATCGCCTCCCTGGGCGACCTGGTTTTACAGATGAGATTGAATCCAGATGCCATTCTCGCCCTCCAGGGCATCGGGCCGAAAGCCATGCAAACCATACAGGCAATAGTGGATGCCATTCCCGTGGCTGAAAAATCTGAAGTGGTTGAAGAAGCCCCTTCCATTGAAGCGGAAGCTGAGCTGGGTGAACCAGAAGCCGCTGGCGAGACTGAGATAACCGACGAGATCACTCCTTCTGCTGAAATAGAAGCAGCCACAACCGAAGAAACACCTGAAGCTGCAGAAACAGCAACAGAAGAGTTATCACTCGATGAACTCTTCATCCTTAAGCCGGAGATCCTGGCGGCTGGTGTAACTGGTGAGGCTGAGGAAGAAGGGGCATCGCCGAGTGCCAAGGACAAGAAGAAGAAAAAGAAGAAATTTGTTGAAGTCATCTACGATCCGGATCGCGACATCACAACAGCCCACAAGAAGCATAAACGCAGTGATGGCACGATTGAATGGGAAGAATGATCATTATATTGAGTCCATCAAATGGCCAGGAAATCTCATCTGCATACCAAACATATACCGCAACGCACATGTGTCGGTTGCCGGAAAACATTGCCCAAACGCAGTCTGATTCGGTTGGTACGCACTGAAGATGGGATTCTGATCGATCCCACCGGAAAGATGCCCGGCAGAGGGGCTTACCTGCACAATCTTCGCTCATGCTGGGAGGCTGGCATTAAAAGTTCGCTGGCGAACGCCTTGAAAACTGATCTTACTGAAGACGATCGTGTCAGGTTGCAGGAGTATTCTGCCAGATTGATTGAAAATGGTGGTGAAACCACCGAATAAGTAATATAAAGAAAACCGACAAAATAAACGGATAACTCCAGAGGTTGTCTGCCGCAGGACCAATTCAGGATGATTGGCAGTCAGACAGCATTCGAATGAGATGGCTAACCGGGGTCGGTCGAGGGGGAAGGCGCTGTTCGCGTCATACAAACGGAGGTGCTTGTGAATGAAACGTTAACCAACAAACTGGAATTACCCGCCAGTGTGACCATTCGAGACCTTGCTCAGCTGACCAATACCAGCCCAATTCAGATCATCAAGGTCCTGATGGCAAATGGGGTTATGGCAAATATCAACCAGCAAATCGATTTCGACACTGCCGCCGTGGTTTGCGCAGAAGTAGGATTTGAGGCCATACTGGCCACTTCGGAAGAGGAAAAAGTGAGCGAGGTGGGTGAGGTCCCATACTGGCGTCAGATGATCGCCGGAGAGGATCCCGCCAAATTGGTGAACCGTCCGCCAGTTATCACCATACTGGGGCATGTCGATCATGGCAAAACCACCCTGCTGGATGCCATCCGGCATACTGAGGTGGCCGCCGGTGAAGCAGGCGGCATCACCCAGCATATCGGCGCTTATCAAGTCGAGCACCATAACCGACAGATCACTTTTTTGGATACCCCCGGTCATGCTGCCTTCACCGCCATGCGTGCCCGTGGAGCCCAGGGAGCTGACATCGTTGTTCTGGTCGTGGCGGCAAATGATGGCGTCATGCCGCAAACACGTGAAGCCATCGCACATGCCAAGGCTGCCCGTGTCCCGATCATCGTTGCCATGAACAAGATCGACCTCAGTGAGGCCAACCCCGACCTGGTAAAAAAGCAACTCGCTGACAACGGTCTCATACCAGATGACTGGGATGGTGATACCCTGGTCGTGCCGGTATCTGCCAAAAAGAAAATGGGCATCGATGACCTGCTGGAAGGCATCCTGCTGGTGGCGGATGCGAGTGAGATCAAAGCCAACCCGGATGGAGAGGTTGTGGGGTCGGTAATCGAAGCTGAGATCGACAAAACCCGTGGCGTGATAGCCACCCTGTTGGTCCAAAATGGAACCCTGGGGGTTGGTGATGTGGTTGTTGCCGGTGAATCCTGTGGAAAGATCAAGGCAATGTTCGACTTTAAAGGTCGCAAGGTGCAAAAAGCCGGCCCGTCATTTCCGGTGTCCGTTCTTGGTCTGACCAATGTGCCCGAAGCGGGCGACTTGTTTATGACCGCTGAATCAGACCGCGAAGCCCGCGAAAAAGTGGCAACCCTGCATGCCACCCGTCAAAGCGAAGCTGTCAGCACCAAGGTCACACTGGAACAACTTTTCGAGCGTTACAAAGCTGGTGAGGTTAAAGAACTGCGCCTGATCGTGAAAGCTGATGTTCAGGGCAGTCTGGCGCCCATCATCAAATCCCTTAATGATCTATCAAGCGGGGATATTAAAATCAACATCCTTTATTCTGAAACCGGTAATATTGGAGAGAACGACATCATGCTTGCATCAGCATCTACTGCTGTAGTGGTCGGTTTTAATGTCGAAGCAGATTCGAATGCTCGCCGTGTTGCAGAAGCTGAAGGTGTATCAATTCGACTGTATAATATCATCTACCGGCTTACTGAGGATGTGGAAAAAGCCCTTAAAGGTATGCTGGAACCGGAATTCAAGGAAGTCATTCTGGGCCAGGCTGTTGTCCAGGCAGTATTTAGCGCCAAACGGCTGGGCAGCGTGGCTGGCTGCAAGGTGGTTAAGGGTGAATTTCGGCGAAACGGAAAAATTCGCGTAGTGCGGGACGGTCAAGTCATGCACGAAGGCGAAATTGCCTCACTGCGCCATGAAAAGGATGATGTCCAGGAAGTACGCACCGGATTCGAATGTGGCGTGGGTGTCAGGAACTTCAGCGACTTCAAAGCCGGCGACATGCTTGAATGTTACACGATTGAAAAGCAGTGAGTGATTTAACAGGTAGATCGGAATGCCAACCAAATTAAGGATACAACGCATCCAGGATCGTCTTCACCAGGAATTATCGGAGTTGATCCTGCTTCGCATGAGTGACCCTCGCCTGTCAGGCATCAGCATCACCGATGTGACCGTGGATCGCGAATTCGCTTATGCCGATATCTATGTTTCAGCCGTCGAAGGAGTGTCTCGTTCACAAGAAATCCTTGCCGGTCTGGAACACGCCAGTGGATTCTTGCGCCGTGAACTGGCAGCGCGGGTTAAATTACGAACCTTTCCCAGGCTGCGCTTTCATTGGGATCCAACACCTGAGAAAGCAGATCATATTGAGGAATTATTGCGTAGCCTTCACGAGGAAGAACCTTCTACTGAAAAAAAACAAAAACAGGGCAAGTCAGATAACGCAGTTGGTTGAATATGAAAGAAACAATACTCAGGATTGGTGAAAAGTTCAAGAAGGCTGACAGCATCTGGCTGACATCTCATATCCGGCCGGATGGCGATGCCATCGGATCATTACTTGCCTTGGGGTTGGCACTTCAAAATCATGGCAAGCAGGTCACCATGCTGTTATCAGATGGCCTGCCGGCCAATTTCCGCTATCTGCCAGGCAGCAACAAGGTCGTAAAAAAAGCTGATCCCGGCTCCGCGATCCGGGTTGCAGTGGATTGTTCGGATATTCGCCGGTTGGGAAAGTCTGTAAATGAAAATGATCAACTGGATATCAGTATCGATCATCACATTACCAATGTCATGCCAGCCGACTTAAATCTGGTTGAACCCGAGGAACCAGCCACTTCCGCCATTCTGGCCAAGTACATGCCTGAATGGGGCATGCAGATCACTGCGGATATTGCCACCTGCTTGTTAACAGGTATATTAAGTGACACACTTGGATTTCGAACATCCAATATGACACCGAACACCCTGCGCCTGGGTGCCATGCTGATGGAAAAAGGCGCTAATTTACCCGACCTGTACCAACGAGCGCTGGTGCGAAGATCATTCGATGCCGCCAGGTATTGGGGGTTTGGTCTATCCCGACTGCAATGTGAGGATCGGTTGTTATGGACAAGCCTGACTGCCTCAGACCGTAATGAAGCCGGCTATCCTGGAAGGGATGATGCTGATCTAATGGCTGTTCTATCGGCCATTGATGGCGCAGATGTGGCCGTAATCTTTATCGAACAACCAGATGGAAAAGTCAAGATCAGCTGGCGTGCACAACCCGGTTTTGATGTTTCCAAATTGGCTGTTTCCCTGGGTGGTGGTGGGCACCCGGCAGCCGCAGGAGCAGAGCTGGGCGGTACAATGGAAGAAGTCCAAAGCATTGTAATGGCAGCCACCCATTTACTGATTCAAAATAGCAATGGTACCACCCGTAAAAAGGAAGAACCATCAGCATGAATGAATTGCTGTATATAATTAACACAAGTGACGTCAAAGTTGGCAGGGGGGGCTATTCGAAGGAGGATATGAATGAATGAAGATACTCAATTCGATGTAAAGAATGCAATCTCGGGTGTGCTTGTTGTGGATAAACCGGTCGGGTTGACCTCCCATGAAGTCGTCCAGATTATCCGGCGCGGTACAAATATACGTCGCGCAGGTCACACTGGTACGTTGGACCCGCGCGCCTCAGGCGTTCTGATTGTATTGATCGGTCCGGCAGTCCGTTTAAGCGAATATGTCAGCGCGTCTGATAAACGTTACCAGGCCATCATCCGCCTGGGAGCCACCACTGATACATTCGACGCAGACGGTCGGTTTACCAGCAAAGATAAAGAAGTCGAGGAAATCACCGAGGAAGAATTCGAGTCGACACTTAAAACATTCGTGGGTGAGATCACACAGGTTCCCCCGCCCTATTCCGCAGTAAAGGTGCAAGGTCGGCCGGCATACGACATGGCGCGCGAGGGTGAAGAAGTTGAATTGGAACCCCGCAAGATACAGGTTTACAGCCTCGACCTGTTGGAATGGACGCCACCCGAAGCTGTCATCGATGTATACTGCTCATCCGGAACCTATGTGAGGTCACTGGCAAACGATCTGGGGGATAAGCTGGGTTGCGGGGCATATCTGACCGGTTTACGCCGGACCAAGAGTGGCCGTTTCACCCTGCGCGATGCTGTACCATTACGCAAATTACGCGAGGCATTCGATGCTGGTAATTGGTACCAATATGTCATCCCGGCAGCTGAAGCTCTGAGTGACTGGTCATCAGTCGAATTGAATAATGAACAGGTGGAAGCAGTCCGCCATGGCCACCGGGTACCTGCTGAAGCCGAGGCCACAGGCATGGCTCGTGGGATCAGTGAGGCAGGTGAGTTGATTGCATTGCTCGAGGTCGATCCATCTACCCAGGAGTGGCAACCACGAAAAGTCTTTTTCACCTAAAACAATCTAACTCCCCGGTTGGGGAGTTTTGATTTAAGTTGATTGATGAACCACCAAACCGGATAATCGATTAAAATGCTTGATATTCATGACCAGGTATTACCCATCCATAGAATCCCTCACACTACAGAATACCTGGCTGGCAATCGGGTCTTTCGATGGCGTTCACCTGGGTCATCGAGAGTTGCTCCGCCAGCTTGTTACTGGTGCTCACACAGCCGGCTGTCAGGCTGTGGCAATGACCCTTTACCCACACCCCGGCCGGGTAGTGAAAGGTCTGACCACGCCGATCTACCTTTCCACGCTTGAGGAACGGCTGACAATGCTGGCTGAATTGGAGCTGGATGTCATCGTCCAACTACCGTTCGATCGAAAAATTGCAGCACAATCTCCCGCTTCATTCATGAATCGCCTGAATTATCATCTGGGTTTAAAACACCTTCTGGTTGGTCAGAACTTCGCACTTGGGCACGACCGCAAGGGAAGTGTCGATGAGTTAGCCCGCCTGGGCCGCTCGCTCGGATATCAGGTGACGGCTATTGTCCCATACACAATGGAGGGCATCGTCATATCATCCAGCCAGATTCGCGCCTGGCTAAGCGAAGGCGATGTCGAACTGGCAGCCCGTGCATTAGGCAGGGCATACAGCACATGCGGTCAGGTGATTCATGGCGACGAACGCGGTGGTCAGATCGGTATTCCAACCGCGAACCTCGCCATCTGGCAGGAACAGGTGCTTCCTGCTGGTGGCGTCTACGCCTGTTGGGTTAAAGCCGGTGATATACGCCACAAGGCAGTTGCCAATATCGGACTTCGCCCGACCTTCCATTCGGAACATCCGCATGTTACAGTCGAAGCTCACCTGCTCGATTACTCGGGTAACCTGTACGATCAACACCTTTGCTTCGAATTCATTCAACGCATTCGTGGAGAGCAACGCTATAAAAATGCCGGGGAATTGGTAAAACAAATTGAGATGGATATTTACATAGCCAGGAGACTGCTTGTCTGAATCATTCGCCCGCAGGATCTATTTACTCGATCCACGCCTGCTCAATCCTGAAGCGATCGCGGTCGCCTTTGCCAAGACATCCCGCTCGCCATTATCATTCGATGAAATCGCAGCCGAATTAAACGATGAGCAATCCGCTCAATTCAACGAGAAATGGGTGGTGGGATACGGGCATGCCTCAGTGGCCGAGCATGCAATTCTTCATATCGCAATTGAGAATGTATCACGCCTGGCTGTCGAGACTATCGAGGGCAACCGGCTGGCATCCTTCACTGAAAAATCCACCCGTTATCAGAATTGGGAAAAACACGCTTTCCATATTCCTCTGGAATTGAGAGGGCATCCACTTGAGCAGGATTATCTTGATACCTGCTCCAAGTTGTTCGATCTGTATATGGATTGCCAGCCACAGATCCAGGTACAACTGGCCAGGGAAAATCCTCAACAGCCAGGGGAGAGCACCAATGCCTACGAACGGCGTATGCACTCCCGGGCGTTGGATGCCGCCCGATACCTGCTCCCGGCAGCTTCACTGGCAAATCTGGGTATGACGGCCAATGCTCGCACGCTCGAGCATGCCATTTCTAAAATGCTATCTTCCCGGTTGGAGGAAGTACGCCAGATCGGCTCTTCAATCAAAGAAACCGCCTGCGCTTGCATCCCCACCCTGATCAAATATGCCACCGCCAATGAGTACCAACGCTCACTGCCAAACCGAATTCCACCGGAATCAACCCGGTCGCAAAACAAGCCTGAATCCGTGGATTGGTTAAAACTGGTCAATTACAACTCATTCGGGATTGAGAAAATTCTGGCTGCCATGCTGCATCGGCATGGTGAACAGGAATATGAACTATGTTATGAGCATGTATTGAATTTAATAGATAAGGAAAAGAGAACCCTCCTCAAGGGCATTCTGGATGGTCTCGGGCCACATGATAACTTGCCGCATGAGTTCGAACACACCGCATACACCTTTGACATTATCATGGATCAGGGCGCTTACTATGAGGTCAAGCGCCATCGCATGATGACCCAGTCACCCCAGGAACTGTCGGCTGCGCTCGGTTATGCGACTCCACGCATCTTCAAGGACAGTGATTTGCTGGAACGATATCAGAGCGCGATGACTGCTGCAGCCGCCTGCTGGTTTAAGCTGGCGGAATGGAATCCGTCAGTAGCCAGCTATATTGTGCCAAATGGTTTCAATCGGCGCGTTTTGCTTTCGATGAACATACGTGAAGCTGATACTTTCATTAAACTGCGCTCATCCCCAAATGCTCATTTCTCAGTGCGGCGGGTGGCATGCCGGATGGCTGAGGAGATTCAGAAGGCTCACCCGATAATCGGAGAATTCTTACTTCAAAACACAGCTGAATCATCGGAATCGATCGATCAATCGTATTTCCTCTGAAACGCATGGCCACCTGGATCGCCCACCTGCGTATTGCTGAGATGTTATTGAACGAATTGACCGAGCTTGATCCGGCCATGTTTGTCAGTGGCTCTATCGCGCCGGACTGTGGTCTGCCAAATGAGGATTGGTCACAGTTTACTCCACCCAAACAGATCACCCATTTCTATGTTGCCCCCGGAGAGATGCATGACATGCTATTCTTCCGCGAGTACCTGGAAGGGCACCTCCTGGCTGAAAACACTTCGCGTATGAGTTATCTATGGGGTTATTTCCTCCACCTGGTCAGTGACCTATTGTGGTATCACCGCCTGGCTTCCACCACCCGGTCGCAGTATCCGGCTCTGTTCGCCGAGAAGGGTGAGCAGGCCTGGTGGGTGGTCAAGGAAGACTGGTACGATCTTGACCATAAATATCTGCGCGATCACCCTGAAAGCCTTTTCTGGAAAACCTTCATCAATCTGCCCGATCCCCCACAATACGTCCCGTTCCTGCCGGCAGAAGGTATCCATATCCAGTTCGCCCACATCCGTGATTATTACGGGAATGCACGCGTGCAAAAAGGGATTGATCGCCCATTTCCCTACCTCAACGAAACCACCATGCTGCGCTTCATCAAAAACACAGTTGCCAGTCTTTTAAAATTGTGGTCGACCCTGCAGCAACCTCTGTCAGGTAAGGTGGGGGCAATATCACTGAATCTGCTGAACCCGGAGGAATACGGCCCAATCCCGCCACCACTCGGTGATGCGGAGTAAAGCCCCGATATTCAGACAGCCATATTGCCGGGGTGGAAATGAAAGTCAACCCCCTTCGGCGTGAAGGGGGTTGATATCATCTATTATTTGGTTTCCTTTTTAGAGACGGGAGCTGCATCCTTTTTAAAGTGTTTGACGATGCGGCGGATGAGCCAGATGACAAACCAGATGGGACCACCGATCAGGATGATGTAGACGATCAGAACAGGCAGGGTGTGTAATACGAACCTGAGCAGTCCTTCATAAACATCCTTCATGGTATCGATCAAATCCTGGATGGCTTCCAAGGCAACACCCTTGGGCTGCCACGGACCTACCGTGACAGGTTTGATGGATTCCTTTGCCTGAAGATTGATCGAGATGGCTGACATGGCAGCGGACTCGTCATAGTATCTGATCTGTCCCTTTAGTACCTCGATCTGACTGCGAATTTCGGTTAACCGGTTGAAGGCCACCAGCCAGTCTTCGGCCTTGGTAGTTTCATCCAGAAATTCCTGCAATTTCTTTTCCGATAACTCAAGGTTGGTCAGTCGCGATTGGAGATCTGTGTACTCCGCAGTGACATCCTGGCCAGAAATGCTTTCACTCAGAACATCACTGTCAGGGTTCTCCACCTGTCCCTTGATTTCTCGCAATGCATCATTCAGCAGGTTCGCCGGAACGCGGATGGTGATATAGGCATAGGGCACTTCCAGGCCGGTACTGGTTGTGGTTTTATACAAATTCGAGCTGACCACAAATCCCCCCATGCGGTCGGTCATTGCAATGACCCGATCCATGCTGGCTGCCGGATCTGGCACAACGATTGACAAGTCGGCATTTTTAAGTATTTTACGCTCGATGGTCCCGGCCACATTTGAAGCTGAAACATCACTTTCTGATGCCACATAACCTTCTGCCGCACCCTGTGCAGGAGCTGCGGGTGGCATTGCGCCATTGCCAACTTCGTTGGCACGGCTGTAATCCATAACGGGCGACTCAACACTCTCCATTGGTGCCGCACATGCACTCAACAGGCTTAACAATACAACCAATGAAACGATGAACCACTTCTTCTTCATAAGATTCTTCTCCATGATATTGATTTATAAATGAGACGCATGGTGGCTGCTTTTTGTTCCCACCCCGATGGATCTGTTACCACCCACCTTCCAAACGTGCTGCGTTCCGAATGGGCAGGCCTGCCTCCACAATCAATTTTTGTACCTGTTGGTAATTATAGGAAACACGATGGAGTTCCCATATGTACTGCTCCAGATCAAGGGTGGCATAACATGCACCCGGATTATGATCACGTGGTTGACCTACTGAACCAGGATTAATAATCGAACGCGGTTTCAATTGCACCGGTATTCCGGTTTGGGGAATCTCCATATGAACCGGGTCACCCTTCTTGCGTTGTTGGAATAAACAGGGTACATGGCTGTGACCAACCAGACAATACCTCGTGGTAAAGAATGGAAAGTTACGACGCGCATCCTCAGTGTTGAGTATGTACTCCCAGATGGGATATCGTGGACTGCCATGCACCAGTGTAAAAGCATTGTAGTGATACTTTTCTGGTAAGTTTCCCAAGTAGGCCTTGTTCTCCTCACTCAGGTGGTCCATCATCCATTGTACAGATTGCATTGCTTCGTTATTGAAATCCTCGAGATCCAGCCCACCCAAGCTGGCGGCATCGTGATTGCCAAGCAGGCAAATCAGGTTGGACATACCACGAATGCGTTCCACACACTCATTCGGTTGAGGTCCATAGCCTACTAGGTCACCCAGGCACCAGACGGCATCGTACGTTCCAGCATCGGCTAGAACAGCTTCCAGTGCCAGGTAATTCCCGTGAATATCCGATATAACCAGTATTTTCATTTACTACAGATAATTGGTCAGTTCCCAGATGTCATCCAGGGGTATTGTCAGGGTCGATTTTGACCCAACGATCACCAGCCAGGTATTCCCCGGTTTAAATGTCAGGGGATCTCCCATATTGGTGAAGAAATGCAGGGGCCGGTCATCCCCGACAGACTTCCATACTCCGTCAAATGCTTTGCCGTCGCGCAGGAGTACTGCTCTGGCACCACTGGTATTCTTCTGCAATTGCATATCAAAATATGTCGCGGCATACATCTCATGTTGAACAAAAAGGATCACCACATTATCAAACGCTAATTGTATCCCAGTGTTGGCATCCAATAATGGGATCATGGTAATGATTTCCTGCCCCCCTTCACCTGAGATGGATTCAATCCAACGCAGGTACGTAGATGTGGCTTCATCATAATGCCACTCAGCCCGGTTGTAGTAACTGAAAATAACTGAAAGGGCCGGAGCTGGTTGTCCATCCTGTGGAAGATCATCGGAGAAGGCCATTCCTGTCAGATCTGGGCGCTTATTCTCACAAATACTTTTCTCGATTGAATACTGGCTTAATTCAACAGTATCTGCAAACATGCTGATAACTGTTTCTTCGCCGGTGTCACAAATACCCGGGCAGGTGGATGGTGAACCACTGATTGCTCGTTTTTTCAATGTTGAATAGAGAACCTCATTTACCTTATACCAGGCGCCCTTGAATGCCAGAAGACCTTGGTACATCGTCGCCAGCTGGGCATCTACAAGTCTTCCAGAGCGGACTGGGCCAACCCGGGTTGCATCCTGTCCATAAAACACAGCAGCAAAACGGTTCATACCCTCACCGATGTAGTAATCGAAGACCAGGTCAGCTTGTGATAGACCGGCATGCGGTCGCCCGCTACGCGGATAGTTGGAGACCTTAACCACCATCGGGCAGCGTTCCAGTAATGCCGGATTGTCAACCAACAAACCAGTCAGGGGATTCATGCCATCCGGATATTCATCAGGTCCATAAACAGGCATTGATTGGGTAGATTGTGTGACACTCTTTGTGGTTGGTGTAACAGCAGTGGTTGAAATGCCAGTGGATTTGGGTGCCACGGCACCCTGCGTCGCTGCTGGTTCTGCTGTGTCTTGGCAGCCAACCAGAAGGAGCATGCTGATCAGGATCACCCCCAAGAAGCCATGATACCTTATATGCATTACTGCATTATATCTTGATTCGATGCTGCCTGTATGGAACGTTATATGAAATCTGCCAGTGCTAACCGTTACGCTGAACGAATTTTATCGATCAGCTCAGCCACGGCATCATATCGACTGAATTGGGGCATCAGATATACACCGGCTACGCCGCCTTTTATTTCATCGATCAAATCTGATGCAATCCGCACACCCTCTGCCACACCCTTTTCGCCAGCTGCTTCCATACGTTGCAATACGATATCAGGCACTTGGATCCCAGGTACCTCATTATTAATGAAAGCGGCGTGACGCGCATTCACCAATGGCAGTATGCCAACCAGTAGTGGAATATGGAACCCGGCGACCTCGTTCTTCAAACAATTGATAAATTCCAAAGCACCTTTTGTATCAAAAACAGGCTGGGTTAACAGGAAATCCGCTCCTGCTTCGAGTTTTCCCTTCAAATGCCGAATCTCGCGTGCAGCATCGGGGGGATCCAGATTCAAAGCCGCGCCGACATGGAAGCTGGTTGGCTGTCCCAGCTTTGCGCCTGAATGATCCACCCCTGTATTGAAATCCTCCTTGATCAAACGTATCAACCCGGAAGGTACCAGATCATAATCATCCATGGCATCTGGATAATCTCCGATGGCAGTTGGATCACCCATCACCACGAACACATTGCGGATGCCCAATGCATATGCCGCCAGTAAATCACCTTGTATACGCAGTAAATTGCGTCCGCGGGTTGGGAAGTGCAGCACCGTCTCGATTTTTGCCTGTTCCTCGATCAAACGGCACACCGCCCATGGGCTCATCCGCATGCGTGCCATCGGGCTGTCAGCCACATCGATCACATCCGCACCGGCTTCCTTCATGAGGTTTGCCCCGGCTATCAACTTGTGAGTTGCCAACCCTCTTGGTGGATCCATCTCAACCGCCACAACAAAGCGCCCTTCTTTCAGTCGACACTCAAGCTGGCTGGTTTGATCAGAAGTTGATCGGCTTTCTTCGTATTCGATAGCAGCCATTGCGGCACTTTCGATTCGAGTGACATCCGGTGCCCGGTCTATTGTCTGTCGCAACGCGGCGATATGCTGCGGGGTCGTACCACAACAACCGCCCAAGATGACCGCTCCATTCTGTCGAAAGGCATCTGCGTAATCGCCGAAATAATCCGCAGCAGCCGGGTACATGATGCGCCCCCCAACTTGTTCAGGCCAACCAGCGTTTGGCATGACGGAGTAGCGCACTGTTGGAATTGCCTGATACATGACCTTGAGAATTCGCAATAATTGAGCTGGACCTCCTGAACAGTTGATGCCAACAATATCAGCCCCATCTTTTAAGAGGCTGTGGACAACTTTCTCGGGACCGTCACCCAGAAGTGTTCGATCATCACGAGTAAAAGTCATTGAAGCAATAACTGCCAACTCAGGAGCTTCCATTTTCACTGCAGCAATGGCCTCACGGATTTCATAAAGATCCGTCATTGTCTCAATCAGGAAAAGATCAACTCCTGCCTGATGAAGCGTTGCTGCCTGTTCTGCGAATGCCTGGCGTGCATCTTCTGGCAGGATCCGCCCAAATGGAGACAGCCGAACTCCCAACGGACCGATATCACCAGCGATGAATACATCCTGAAAAGATCCAGCTACCACCTTTTGGGCCAAATTGACCCCGGCATGGTTTATCGTTACCAGCTTGTCCTCCAACCCATGACGAGCCAGTTTAAACCGATTGGCTCCGAAGGTGTTGGTCTTGATCAATTGGGCTCCAGCCTGAATGTATTCACTATGAATCGATCCGACCAATGCCGGGTTGCTGATATTCAACTCATCAAAACAATGATTGAAATCCACGTGGCGGGTATTCAACATGGTACCCATGGCTCCATCTGCCACCAGGGTGCCACGAGCTTCCAATGCCTTTAAGAAACTGCCGGGTTTCATTTGGATGCCTTTCGCGTTAATTGATCCACGCGGCTTTCTCCTATATTGAAATACTTCGCCTGTGGATGGTGGATAATAATAGCAGCTGTGGATTGCTCAGGGACCAGCTGGTATGCAGAAGTCAACGACATATCCAGCTCGCTTTCAACCGGTAACAATTGGAAAACCCTGGCATGGTCGGCCAGCTCCGGGATGGCCGGATAGCCCCAGGAATAGCGTTTTCCTTGATCCGCTGCAAGCCCCAATTCACGCCGAACATGGCCATGAAGATACTCAGCACTGGCCTCCGCCAGCTGCACGGCCAATCCGTGGTGGAAGTATGCCTCAGTGTAATTGTTCTCCGCCTGGAGTTTGTCGAAGCGCTCAGTGGCACACCTGCCGACTGTGACCACCTGGAATGCAACCATGTCCATCTCACCCGAACTCAGTGGGCGGAAGTAGTCAGCTAGCGAGAGGTTGTCTTCACGATCCTGGCGCGGGAAGGAAAAACGGGTTAACTCAACCGGTTTACTTGAAGCCAGGCTGGCCGGATCATATACGATTAGTGTATTGCCATCCGACTGCGCAGGCCAATAACCATAAGCACCCTGGGGTTTATACCAATCGGATTGCAAAGCTTCCCGACGCATGGTAACCAGGCGGTTATCGAACTCTGCTTGAAGTTTGACCCATTCCTCTCCATGGGCATTCTTGGCGCCCCAAGACAGGCGATACAGTTCATTGCGATTAAGCAGATCGAAGACTTCTTGCAGCGGGATCTGGTGGACAATATGTGCACCATACCCCGGGGGTATTGGGATCCTGTTAGCGGGGGGTAGTGAGGACTTTCCGGCGATTGTCTTCTCTCGCTGGAGTCCCCCGGCAGCCCGTTCAAGCTCTTCAGCAGCCTCTTTCTGAATTTGGGTCAGGAAGTCTTCCCGCTCATCCACTTTGGATAATCGGTTCATGGTCGCCAAACCTTCAAAGGCATCCTTGCAATAGAATACACCCGGTGCATAATAATCCCCGTCTTCAGTCTTCAAGATGCGCCTGCCGAAACGACGGTTGATGGCTGCCCCACCGATCAGAACCGGAATATTCAATTTACGGCGCGCCAGTTCATTGACGATCAGCGGCATCTGTTGGCTGGTCGAAACCAAAAGGGCACTCAATCCGATTGCATCCACCTTTTCGGTTACGGCTTTATCGATGATGGTCTCCGCCGGCACTTGTTTGCCCAGATCAATGACCGTGTATCCATTGTTGGAAAGGATGGTATTCACCAGATTCTTGCCAATATCATGCACATCACCATAAACCGTTGCCAGTACGATCTTCCCCTTGCTGACACCACTATCTTTTTCCAGGTATTGCTCTACGACTGTCACAGCTTTCTTCATCACCTCGGCAGACTGCAACACAAATGGCAGGATCAATTCGCCAGATCCGAACTTATCTCCCACCTCCTTCATGGCCGGCAACAACACGTCATTCAGGATTTTCACCGCTTCTTGCGAACGGGGTACTGCATCCTGTCGGTTCAGGATCTCTTCGATATCCGCTTCAATGCCATCCTTGAACCGGTGGACGATCGACCAGTGCAGGCGCTCTTCGGCAGAGAATCCTTCAGGCGGGTGGGTCAGATCAGCCTTGCCAGTGGTTGCGAGCTTGATTTCCTCGAAGTGTGCAATGAGTTTCGACAATGCATCCGGCACCCGGTTGAAGATCAGATCCTCAGCCAGGCTTCGTTCTGTTTTATCGATATCACTATATGGTTTAACCTGAGCTGGATTGACAATAGCCATATCCAGCCCGGCTTGGACGGCGTGGTAGAGCATGACCGAGTTGATCACTGCCCTGGCGGCCTGCTTCAGACCAAAAGATACATTGCTCACGCCCAGTGAAGTGAAAACACCCGGTAGCTCCTGCTTGATGACGCGGATGCCCTCGAGGGTCTCTTTCGCAGAATCAAGGTATTCGGCATCCCCTGTCGCCAGAGTGAAAGTCAGAGGATCGAAGACCAGGTCGCCAGGCTGCAAGCCATATTCATTTACCGCAATATGATGGATTCGGCGGGCAATTTCCAGCTTACGCACAGCGGTCTTGGCCATGCCGTTCTCATCAATGGTCAGCGCAATGGCAGCCGCGTTGTAGGTTTTAGCCAGGGTAAAGAGCTTTTCAGCCTTTCCCCGCCCACCCTCCAGGTGGACGCTGTTCAACAGGCAGCGTCCAGGTGCAGTATGCAAGGCAAGTTCCATTACGGCCGGGTCAGTCGAATCGATCACCAACGGTGCGCTCACAGCCTGTGAAAGGACCCGGATCAAACGCCGCATTAACACACCTTCATCCGGTCGCTCGGTTAGCGCAGTACAAAGATCGAGCGCATGTGCACCGGAATCCACCTGCTGGCGGGCCAGCGAGACCATACTGTCGAAATCCTCGGCCAATAATAGCTGTTTGAATTTGGAGCTGCCCTGCGAATTCAGACGCTCGCCTATCAAAAACGGGCGCGGTTCCTGTTGCATGGGGGTGGCTGAGATGGCTGAAGCCAGACTTGGGACCGGTGTTTCGTGACGTTTGGCTGGCTTGCGCACGCCCAGCTTCTCCACCAGGGTCTTGAGATGCAGTGGTGTGGTTCCACAGCAACCACCCACCACATTGACGTTGTATTTTTCAACGTATTCTACCAGTGCCGCAGCGAAGGGTTCCGGCTCCATTGGGAAGACTGCCTTGCCATCCACATTGAGTGGCAGTCCGGCATTGGGAATACAGGAAATCGGCAGGCTGGAATTTTCACCCAGGTAGCGCAATGGTTCACGCATATGTTCCGGACCAGTTGAGCAATTCATGCCGATCACATCAATCGGCAGCCCTTCCAGGATAGCCAGCACACCACTCACTTCGGTACCGAGCAGCATGCGCCCGTTGGTATCAAAGCTAACCTGCGCCTGGATGGGCAAGGTGATGCCGGTCTCCTCAAAAGCGCGCTGAATGCCATGAATGACCGCCTTGACTTCCAGAATGTCCTGTGAGGTCTCGACCAGCAGCAGGTCGACCCCGCCCTGGATCAGTGCGGATGCCTGTTCACAGAAGAGCTCAACCAGTTCAGGGAAATTGATGGTCATCTGGGGGTCATCCAGCGAGGGTAACCTGCCGGAGGGGCCGATCGATCCGGCCACAAAACGCGGTTGGCTGGGTGTGGAGAAATCATCCGCCGCTTTGCGCGCCAGCTGGGCAGCGACTGTGTTCAATTCGGTAACGTGCTCCCCCAGGCCGTAATCTGCCAGCGTCAAGCGATTGGCACGGAAGGTGTCTGTCACAATCGCGTCCACCCCAACCTCGAGAAAGGCGCGGTGGATCTGATCGACAGCAGTCGGGTAGCTGACTACCAGGTAATCGATGCAGCCGAAGGTCTTTTCACCCCCATAATGCTCAGCGGTCAGGTTCATGGCCTGCAGGTTGGTGCCCATGACGCCACCGGATACCAACACACGTTCGGAAAGCGCCTGAAGGTATTTTGATTTGATTTTCTCTTCCTTGGCCATGTCAACCTCGCTTGGCGGGTTCACCGCCGGACAAAATCAGCCTCCCGGATTTACGAGAGGCTGTTACTGATCGTGTTCGCCTCATCTTCCAGGACACGGGTTAGTCCTGCCGGAATTGGCACCAACTGCCTAGCGAGTGGTTGCCGAGGTATCAACGGGCCGGTCCCTCCACCTCTCTGGATGAGTAAATATTAGGGGGTAGTGTACCACAGGAAAGAAGAGAAGTCAAAAACACGGACAATCAAGGGGGGTATTAAAATAAAAAAGTCTCTTGGCAATGACCTACTCTCCCGGGGGGTCGCCCCCCAAGTACCATCGGCGCTGGCGAGCTTAACGACCGGGTTCGGTATGAGACCGGGTGTACCCTCGCCGCTCAAATCACCAAGAGACAATTTCACAATTGTTATATGAATAGTATGTAGGTAGTTAAAAAGCACTGAGTTCTCCGCACCACGCGGTAAAGCCCTCGATCATTAGTACAGCTTAGCTTAACGTATTGCTACGCTTCCACACGCTGCCTATTAAGCAGATAGTCTATCTGCGATCTTACTCCCTTACGGGATACAGGGATCTCATCTTGAGGCAAGTTTCCCACTTAGATGCTTTCAGCGGTTATCTCTGCCAGACGTTGGCTACCCAGCAATGCCGTTGGCACGACAACTGGCACACCAGAGGTCTGTCCACCCCGGTCCTCTCGTACTAGGGGCAGCTCCTCTCAAATCCCTTACG
>JAFGXF010000100.1 GCA_016936755.1 Anaerolineaceae bacterium
ATCAAGACATAAGTTGCGCCAGCGGCATATGCGTTGGCTTCCTTGGCGGCAAAGGTACAATCACCGCGTGCGATCAGGGCGATCGAACCGCTGAAGAAACCGGCACTGAATGCTGAGCAGCCGGTCAGGTTGCTGGAATCATATCTCACCGGCAGATCGATCAGATCCGAGATCAAAACCGGGCCGGATTGAACCACACCCAAACCGGTCAGCTCAGATGGAACCACATCGGGGCCGGTGATATCCGCCTCGGAGGCAAAAATACGGTTATGGGTTGCGGCAGCCACCGTGGATACCCATGGGGAACGGTGGGCAACCGAGGATTCGCCGGTGGTGTCACCGGCATTGCCGGCCGAAGTCGAAACGAAGATGCCCGCTTCGGTTGCTGACAGGAATGCCAGCTCAACCGGGTCGGCATAAGGATTGCTTCCACCGGAGATGGAATAGTTAATCACATCCACGCCTGTTTCCAGCGCAGCATCCACCGCTTCCACCGTGGCATCCCCATAACATGCACCATTCGGCGGGGTGGGTACACAAACATCGAAGGAAATAATCTGGGCATGCGGTGCCACGCCACTGATGGTGGTAGCCACACCCTGGTAATCCACATCCACGGTATTCCCCGCCACCGTGCTGGCGGTATGTGAACCGTGACCTTCGGAGTCTTCCGGTGTTTCGCTCTCATCCGGATCGCCTCGCACGAAGGTAAAGGCACCGATCAGCTTATCGTTACATGCAGTAGCGTAATCAGCGTCATATTGTTCTGCATTGGTCGAATCGCAGACACCATAATACTGTGCGGGTGCCGGGTAGATATAGGCATCTGCCGGTGTGTCCGAGAAGGAGGGATGATCGAAGTTGATACCGGTATCGATGATACCGACAATGACACCCTCACCTTTATTACCAATGCCATCCGGGATACCACTGCCATCCCAGATGGCTCCCGCGCCGATCAAACCGGGGCCGGTGTCGGTATCCGGGGTCTCGATCGGAGCCCGGAAGACGCGCACACCCGGTTGCTGGGCCAGGATGGCCGCTTCAGAGGGGGTCAGGATCATCGCGACACCGTTGGCTGCGTATTGGTAACGGAATAACACTTCCGGAGACCGGTGAAGTTTTGCCTTTACTTCAGCGATGTAGCTGGCTTGTTGACTCTTCAGGTAATCCTGATAGGCAACCACAGCCGCAGATTCCAGGCTCAGTTTTTGACCGGTCTCACGCGGTGCCGTGGCATCCAGCCCGGCTGTCCCGCCAGTATAAGTTGCCAGCGGTTCATCCGGTAAAAAGATGATATAACGGGCTGGTTCTGTATCGTCCGCAACTTCACCGATCACCCGTGATACGGCATCTTCGGCTTTATACTTCGAGCCCGGGTCGCCGGATGAAGCCGGCGCCGCAGCAGTAACCGAAGAAACTGATGACAGCGCTAATGAAATAATCATCAGCAAAGCAAACAATTGCGATAGTTTTGATTTCATCGATTTCACTCCTTAAAATATAGTCAAAAAAGGGGTATTACAGACAGGATGCATTACACCTGTCGCGAACAGGGAATCATATTTCGATGTATTTTTGCCTTGGGGACGTCCCAGGACGCAGAGACCGGCTCAAAGGCTGAACACCTCCTTTCCTGGAACAAAACTGTGATCGATCAAATATCAAATAATGACTATTAATCAAAAACCCTCCGCAGGTAACTTGATAAGGCCAATTAAAAAATAAGTATATGTCAGAGCAAGCTGGTTGTCAAGAATATAGTCCAAAATCACAGGAATAATACTAGTGAATTCGTAATCGGGCCGGTGGAATAGGTGAATAAATTTCGCTCGAACTGCGTTATATATATGGACATAGGACATGCATTGTGAATCCATCCGATCTGAGAAAGGAAAGCGAAGCCCGGTTGATCCTGCGCGCCCAAGACGGCGATCGCGAGGCATATGGTGAACTGGTCATGAGACACCACAAAGCCATCTTTACAAGCCTGTACCATCTGTCAGGTGACCGTGACCTTGCAGAAGATGCCACCCAGCAGGCTTTCATAAAAGCCTGGAAATACCTGCCCGGCTATCAGCCCAGGTCCAGCCTGCGCAGCTGGCTCTCGCGCATCGCGGTGAATGCCTGTCTGGATGGACTGCGGCGGGAAAAGCGTGTTCTGCCGGATGATTCCACTCTGCTGAATCTGGCGGATTCTCAACCAGGACCGGAGAAAGCCTTAATCATGAAACAACAAACGGAAGAAGTGCAAGAAGCCATCATGGAACTGAATGAGACCAGCCGTGCAGCATTGGTGCTGCGCGAGTATGGCTGCTTTAGTTATCAGGAGATCGCTTCAGCGCTGGGGATACCACTGGGCACGGTCATGTCACGCTTGAATCATGCCCGAAATCAACTGCGGAGCAATCTGGCCGGATTGCTGGTTGAAATGGAGGTCGATAATGGATGAACATGTGACCTCATTGCTGGGAGCCTGCCTGGACGGTGAACTGGACGAAAAGGTCAGTGAACAAATCCAGAAACACCTGGAAGTATGCAACATCTGCCACAAGGAACTGACTGATCTGAAGGACCTCTCTGACCTGCTGAAATCATCGACCATAAGCGCGCCCTCTTCTGCTAAGTTCGCCTCCAGTTTATACCGTGTTCTGCCGGCCCGCCCGGTCGAAAATGCAACTGATGAAATCCGGCATTTTATCTGGTGGCTCGTACCGGTCCTGGTATTGATCATCACCGTCATCATACAGATTGCTTCCGGTATGACAGCTGCCTATATGGTGGCTGATCAGAGCGGACTGCTGGGTGACTTGAGCGCCTTTATAACCAGCCCGGATCATAATTCCGGACAGGCAGGTTCCTGGTCCTTCCTTCTTCCTCAGGTGATGCAGGGCAATCTGGCCGCCTTCTTTGCGCTGCTGTATTCAACCCGCCAGGCAGTGGATTTCCTTTTTACCAGCATTATCGGGCAGGTCGGTCTGGCGCTGGTGTATATCACATGGCTGCTGCTTGTTTGGACAAAGCGCACTCACCTGCTGGCTGTACCGGCAGGATTATTGAAAAATCATAATGGTTCAATCGGGGTGTGATGGATCACACTGCCGTTAATTTCGAAAGGAGATCAAAATGTTGGATATTACGAAAGTTCTAAACCGCTCATGGCACATCCTGTGGAAGTACCGCATCCTGTGGGTGTTCGGGTTCTTCCTGGCCATGTCAGCCGGAGGTGGAGGCGGCCCGAATGCCCAATGGAATATGGGCCGTCGCGACATCGACCGAATGCCTTGGGACACTGGTGGCGGTCCCGGTATGTTTGGATTGAACAGCCACGATACAATGAATATGTGGATCATCGTCGGGATCGTATTGCTGGTGGTCATCCTGATCTGGGCCGTGATCAGCACCTTTCTAAAATACATCTCAGAAACCGCCACCATCCAGGCTGTGAATGACTACGAAGACACCGGTATCAAGGCTGGTTTCAAACAGCTTTGGAAAACCGGCTGGAGCAAGACTTCCTGGCACCTGTTCCTGATCAACCTGCTGCTCAGCCTGCCAATGCTCGTAATGGTGTTGTTGCTCGGTTTGCTGGGTTTATGGGTCTACTTTGCAGTGGAAGGTGGCAGCGAAGGGTTCATGATCTTCAGTATTGTGACTGCCGTTGGATTGGCCCTGCTGTTCATTCTGTTCTTCATACTGCTGGGTATCGCTTTGGGTGTCATCGGCCGATTCGCCTTACGGATCTGTGTACTCGAAGGCACGGGTGTGATCGACTCGATCAAGCAAGCATACGCCATGATCCGCCGTCACCTGAAACAGGTGTTTTTCATGTGGCTGGTGATGATCGGTATTGGCATCGCCTGGGCGATTGCATCCCTGATCCTGATCATACCGTTGCTGTTGGTCGTCATGGTCACCTTGATCCCGGGCATACTGGCAGGTGGTATTCCCGGCTTGATCGCCACCGGATTTGCCGCCCTGTTCCAGATGCCCCCTCCATGGTACTGGTTCGTCGGCGCAGCCGTAGCCCTGCCCCTGTTCTTCCTGGTGGCATTCTCCCCCATGCTGCTGGTCAGCGGCTGGCAACAGATCTTCAATTCCAGTGTCTGGACGGAAACTTACCGCGAGTTGAAAGCTTTGGAGACAATCAAACCAGAAGCAGCCAGGCCGCTGGATAAACCCAAACCGTCTCCACGCAAAGTGGTCAAGGCGGTATCTGCAAAACCGGTAACCAGGTCGAAGACAACTCCCAAGTAAGGTGATGCCGTTCTTTCCACCATAACACAAAGCCCGGCAGCATGCTGCCGGGCTTTTTCGTACGAATAATTTCTGGTGTTTATAAACCCTTTAAGAGCAGGGCAAGAACGAGCAGCACCAGACCAGCAAGCACAAGCCAGAAGGCGAAGGGAGCAAGGAATGGAAGTACAAGACCAAGGATGCCCAGAACGCCCAGGATCACAGAGATCCAGAATGTGATTTGCTTTGGGGGGGTAAGTTTCATTTTTCTCTCCTCTCTTGAGTTTATGGAATCCAAATGAATGATTCCCATCCAAAAAATTATAGCATTAAAATTAGATTAAACAAGTAAGTGTATGGGTTCAATACATATGAGACAAATTCGGGGAAATCGAAGGGTGGTGAAGACGAATATACTCTGCGGGAGATAGATTGTCCAG
>JAFGXF010000101.1 GCA_016936755.1 Anaerolineaceae bacterium
TACATCCGAATTTCACCCGGAACCACAGGGTCAAGGATCTCCTTGCGCCGTGATAGTGTGTTATAGATCTGGATACTCATGCTTACTTGCCTTTTCGTTTGGGCAGGGATTTTACTTCCGGACGCGCAAAGACCATTCGCCCGGCTGCAGTTTGAAGCACTTTTGTGACTGTTACCAGCACTTGTTCCCCGATGTAATTCTTACCTCCTTCGACCACCACCATTGTTCCATCTTCCATGTATGCAAGGCCCTGCCCCTGCTCCTTGCCCTCCTGGATGATACGCAAATCAATGGCCTCACCAGGCAACAGGATTGATTTTACCGAGTTGGCAAGCTCATTGACATTCAGGATAATAACACCCTGTAATTCAGCCACCCGGTTGAGGTTGTAATCATTGGTCAAGATTGGACAACGTAATTGCCGTGCCAGAATGATAAGCTTGTCATCAACTTCATGCACACCTTCTACATCGATGTCACTGATCTGAACAGGAATTGTGGGTGTTTTCTGAAGTTGTGACAATACCTCCATTCCACGTCTTCCACGCTGTCTTCGCAGGTTGTCCGGGGAATCTGCAATATACTGCAACTCGTTTAATACAAATCGTGGGATAAGCAGTGTGCCGGGTAAAAAACCGGTCCTGACGATGTCAGATATGCGTCCATCAATAATGACCGAGGTGTCCAGCAGGATCGTACGCCCTTCATTCCAATTGGAGACACCCATCACTTTGTCACTGCCCTTTACCACGCCTCCGGATTTACCAGTGATTGTATTCACCAATCCCATGAAATCATTCTGTCGGGTGGTAAACAACGACATGCCAAAATAGGAAAAAAGCAGCATGCCGATGAATGGCATGACCTTGCCGAACGGCGAAGGCAGCATCGATAGCGGAAAAGCCAATAAGGCAGATATGATCAATCCAATAATCAGCCCAATAACACCAGCAAACAGTGTTTGAGTTGATAATTGTTTTAGCGATTTTTTTAATGCCACAATCGGTCTGATGGTGATGATCGGTGTTAATACCAGACCGAACAGGGCTCCCACAAGACCTACTGCAAATGTATAGGTTTCTACAGAATAGAGGCGGGTCGCAGGGCTCTGATTAGCCATTATGCCCAATTCATTTCCCCAAAAAACACCCAGGATGCAGAACACGACCATGCCAACAAGACGGATAATAAATTCAGCACTCATATGATTGCTCCTTTTGGATTATTAAGGTGCAGGATGAAATAATAAATGATTCCTGCTCTGATGATAGCATGTCAAGCTCAGTCCGTCAAACAATAAGACCTGATGTGTTAATATGTAGAAGATAAATGATATGATTATTTTTTTACTATAGCGGATCCTGGAATTTATGTCCATCAGACTTCTCGTTCGAAACATCCTCATAATGGCTGTATCAGCCCTGTTATTGGGTCCCGGTATGGTGTTTCCCCAGAATATTGAAGAAAAAGCAAGGGGTTATACTCGTTATGCGGAGTTCGATTACCTGGATTGGACTCTCAGAGCCATATGGGAAAAAACGGAACAAAGCAATTACCCGAATTTTCCTGCAGATCAACAGGTAACATTGGTGCGCGCATATGTCAATCTGGTACGCGAAGTTCAAACTTTGGAAAACCAAATTGCATTTATCTTTGCAGATCCAAGCATACAAGATCCTATCGAGAGTTCAATGGAACTGTCAGCTGCACTGGACGAAAAGCAGAGTGAATTGGACAACCTGACGCCTGTGATTGAAACCATTCTGCAGGAACAGGTGGGTTGGGTTCTCCAGGGAGAAGGCCTCTCCACCCTATCGATGATATTACCGCCGATTCTGTATCGCACATCGGATCCACCACTATCCCTTTTCATCTCCCCAAGGGAACGGATCGAGTTGGTGGTTAATACCTCCTTACAGCCAGGTATGTCATCAGCAGAAATCGTGACATTAGAAGAGCGTGTTGAGCGCGACCTCAATGTCAGTGCACTGATTGAACCAGTAGGAGGATTGGGGACTTATCCGACCATGATCATGTTAACCAGCGACCTAAACTGGTTGATTGAAACTGTTGCCCACGAATGGATCCATAACTATCTAACACTTCATCCATTGGGACTTAATTATGATACGACCCCTGAATTGCGCACAATGAATGAAACCACCGCAAACCTGGCTGGCAAGGAGATCGGCACGATGGTTATACAAACGTATTATCCTGATCTTCAACCGCCTGACCAAGGCGACAAGATAATCGAAACTGCAAATGGGCCGGAGCCAGGCGCATTTATATTTCAAAAGGAAATGAGAAACACTCGCGTGGAAGTCGATCGATTATTGGCACTCGGAAAAATTGATGCAGCAGAGGAGTACATGGAAGCCCGAAGATTGTTGTTCTGGGAAAATGGTTACCTGATCCGCCGCATCAATCAGGCATATTTTGCTTTTTATGGCGCTTATAATGATTCTCCTGGAGGCGGGGCTGCTGGAGAGGATCCCGTTGGGCCAGCCGTTGTCGCATTCCGTGAAAAATGTGGCAGTCTGGGCGTTTTTCTTAGAACAATTGCAGGGATGGCTTCTGTAAATGAATTGGAAGATGCTCTGATTAATGGTTGTAACTAATCCACAATATCCTTTGCAGGGGGCATTTCGTCATTATCCATGTCTGGCAGGGATTTTTCAATTTCATCCGGGGTTTGGCCGGATTCGAGACGATCGACCACCTCATTGAATTCAGGCCCCAAATCCTCTCCTGATTCCTGACTCATACGGCGGATCATCCTTCCTAACGACTGGGGGTCCTCTTCGATACCATCCATATGTGAGGGATCAGGCATTTCTGCCAACCGGTTAACATCTGAACGCTTCAATCGAAAACGGTTGATTTTCCGTTGGACCTGGTCGCTTCCACAATGCCGGCAAATTATCTTTTCACTTCCATATTCAGAATAGGATATCTGAATCTCAAACCGCTTGTGGCAGTTTTTACAAATGTATTCATATACTGGCATAATCGTTTACATCTCGTATCATGAATCAGTTCGACAGTAATCCATTATAATCAAACCCACGATGATATCCAGACCCATCGTAATAATAACAATATAGAAAGCATGTATGCGCTTTAAACCAACACAAAACCCTGACCTTTTTAGCGGCTTAAGAGTTTACAAACCCCTGTTGGTGGTCATTTCAGGCCCATCCGCTGTAGGGAAAGATGCGGTCATCGAAGCCATTAAACAGCGGGCATTGGATTTCACATTTGTCACAACCGCCACCTCACGAAAACCCCGACCGTATGAGAAGGATGGCGTGGATTATTTTTTCTATAGCCGTGATCAATTCGAAAAGATGATCAGCGAGGGAAGGTTTGCAGAATATGCACTTGTATACGGTGATTACAAGGGTGTGCCTGTCGACCAAATCGAACAAGCGCTTTGCAGTCATTGTGACATCCTGTTGCGGGTGGATGTGGCGGGGGCGGCCACATTACGGTCAAAATATCCCGAGGCGGTATTGATATTTCTCGTCCCAGGAAATGAACAGGAATGGTTGAACCGGTTTAAAACGAGAAACACTGAGACCGCTGAAAGCCTTGAATTACGAAGAAAGACCGCCCGCCATGAGTTGGAGCAATTGAACAGTTTCGATTATCTGGTTGTAAATGAAGATGGTAAACTGGATAAAACCGTTGACCTTATCCTGGATATCATCCGCGTGGAGCATTACCGGGTGAGATAACATGACATACCCATCTAATAACAATTCCAACGTTCCGGTTAATCAAACCCCTCCCCCCCGCATGGTGTCAATTGCCCTGCCGAACTATAAACCGGTTGCCACCATGATCATCCTGGCACTCACCGTTCTTCTCTATCTGGGACAGGTACTGAGTGAGGCCACATACAATGGCACCGACTGGCTGTTCCTTCTGGGTGGCAAGATCAATCCTTTGATAGAGCAAGGCCAGTTCTGGCGGTTGATCACACCGGTCTTCCTGCACGGTTCGATCGGCCATATTCTCCTCAACATGTATGCCTTATTCATACTCGGGCGTGTGCTTGAGAGTGTCTATGGTCATAGCCGGTTCTTGCTTCTATATTTTCTATCTGCCATCACAGGCAATGTATTTTCTTTTCTGATGACGGCGAATGCATCCCTGGGTGCTTCCACCGCTATTTTTGGATTGATCGGTGCAGAAGCCATATTTGTCATCCAAAACAAGCGTTTCTATGGGAACCGTTACAGTTCGACTCTCGCCAATATCGGTTTCATCATTGCCCTAAACCTGGCAATCGGATTCATGCCGGGTATTTCAATCGATTATTGGGGTCATATCGGAGGATTGCTCGGTGGAACGATATTCGCCTTCCTTGCCGGCCCTCACTGGGATGTTAGCGGGATATATCCCAATCTACAGGTGATCGACAAACAGAGATCACCAACGGTGTTGCTTTCTGCAGCCGTAATCCTGATTGTTTTTCTGGCCGCCGCACTGCTGATGGGTGGCAAATAAAAACAGCCCGGGAAAGCTGTGAACTTCCCGGGTTTTCTTTCTAAATTACAATATTTACCAGTTTCCCTGTAACCACAATCACCTGGCGGGGTGTTCGGCCTTCGAGATGCCGGATCACCTGCTCGCTTTCCAGGGCGGCCTTGTGGGCATCCTCGTCACTGACACCGGCTGGAAGTGTGATGCGGTCACGCAGTTTGCCATTGACCTGTATTACCAGCACGATTTCATCTGCTTTGGCTGCTTCCATATCGATCATTGGCCAGGATTGTTGATGGATGGAATACGGTTTCCCCAGGAAACACCATAATTCCTCGCTGATATGGGGGGCAACCGGTGCCAGTATTTTCAAATATGTCTCTACTGCTTCATGCCAGGCATCCGTTTCCCATACCGCCGGTTTATGCTTGATCATCTCGTTGGATAATTCCATTAATGCTGAGATGATGGTATTGAATTCAAAGGTCTCAAAATCCCTGGTTATTGAGATCAATGTCTGGTGCAACTTGCGCCGTAGTGATTTCGCAGCCGCCGGATCGCTTCGCCTTTTCAACGGTGGCTCTACCACCATTACCCAACTGCGTTTCAGCCAGCGGGAAGTGCCATCTATTCCCGTGCTGCTCCATGGACCACCCTGATCCCACCTTGAGAAGAACATCAGGTATGCCCGCATGGTATCAGCACCATAGGCACTTACGAGCTTGTCAGGGGCGATTACATTACCCCGGCTTTTGGACATTTTCTCCGAATCCTCACCCAACACCATACCCTGGTTGCGCAGTTGTAACATGGGTTCATGTCCTTCAACGACGCCAATATCACGCAAGGCTTTATGGAAGAAGCGTGTGTAGATCAAATGCATGGTGGCATGCTCAATTCCCCCGGTGTAACTGTCCACGGGCATCCAATAATCATATTCTTTGGGATCGAAAGGCCCTTTCTCATAATCCGGCGATAGATACCGCAGGTGGTACCAGGAAGAGCACATGAACGTATCCATCGTATCTGTTTCCCGCTCCGCCTTGCCTTTACACTTCGGGCAAGTTGTGTAACGCCAGGTTGGATGTAATTTTAATGGGCTCTCACCAGTTGGCTTCCATTCAACATCATCAGGGAGTAAGACGGGTAAATCTTCATCCGGTACAGGCACGGTGCCACATTTCGGACAGTAAATAATCGGGATCGGTGCACCCCAGTAACGCTGGCGTGAGATCAGCCAATCACGTAATTTGTAGTTCACCGCGACCTTGCCCCAGCCCTGCTTTTCAAGCCATTTAGCCACATCGTATCGAGCCGTTTTGCCTGGAGTTCCACTAAATTCATCCGAGTGGATCATGTCTCCGTAATCCGCATGAAAAAGGACATCCTTGTAGAAGGTATTGCCGGATAACATTTCCATCACAGTCCGGCAACCTGCTACAACTGGATTAATCTTTCGGCAGCGTTCCATGATGACCTGGTCGTTTTTTACCGAATCAAAATCAATGATCGCATCGGTAAAAATAAACTTCCAGGTCGCCCCAACAAGTTCAATCCAAGCATCATTCTTTAAGTTGGATTTGGCCAGGTGAATGAAATCATCAACCTGTGACTGCTTCATGGTGACCAGTAAATGACCTTCACTCTCGATGAACTGAATGCCGCTGCCCTTCAATTGATCGGCAAAGCCATCTTTAACTGTCCCTGACAGCACCACGGATTTTGTGACCCCATCCAGGCGGGCAATGACAGGTATAACCGGCAATCCATACTTCAATGCAAAGGCAAAGTCTCGCTCATCGTGGCCTGGAACGGCCATGATCGCCCCGGTTCCATAGGTCATTAAGACATAATCCGCGATCCAGATGGGGATGCGCGCCCCGTTGACGGGGTTGATGGCATATGCTCCGGTAAATACACCCGTCTTTTCTTTATCAGCGGCCTCGCGCTGAATATCCGATTGTCGGGAGGCCGTCAAGCGGTAAGCTTCAACCTCCGCCCTATGTTCCGGTGTTGTGATCTTTTCAACCAAGGGATGTTCCGGTGCAAGTACCATGAAACTGGCGCCCCAGAGCGTATCCGAACGTGTGGTGAAGATCTCAAAATTTTCACCATGCTCGGTTTTAAAAATGACCATGGCCCCTTCAGACCGGCCAATCCAATTGGTCTGCAGTGTTCGCACTCGCTCAGGCCAATCGATGCTGTCGTAATTCAACAATTCCTCGGCATACTTGGTGGTCCTGAAGAACCACTGTTCGAGATCCTTCTTTATGACCGGTGTATGGCAGCGTTCGCAATGCCGGTCTTCTCCCCATACCTGTTCCCGGGCCAATGTGGTGTTACAGGATGGGCACCAGTCAACCGGTGAATACTTGCGATATGCCAGACCATTATTGAAGAACTGGATAAAGAACCATTGGGTCCAACGATAATACTTGGGGTCTGCCGTAATAGCCTCACGTCGCCAATCGAACATGGTGCCCATCGTTCTGAACTGGCGGCGCATCTGCTCAATGTTTTTGTATGTCCACACTTTCGGGTGGATGTTGTTTTTAATGGCAGCATTCTCACCTGGCAGACCAAATGCATCAAAACCGATGGGGTACATCACGTTGTAACCCTGCATGCGCATAAACCGAGCGCGCGCATCTGTGGGTGCCATGGGATACCAATGTCCGATGTGCAGGTCTCCAGATGTATATGGCAACATGGTCAGCACATAATATTTCTTCTTGTTTGGATCAATATCCGCATTATAGAGACCATCCGCCTCCCAACGCGCTTGCCATTTGGGTTCAATTTCAGCTGGATTGTAAACTGGTATTTGATCCATTCGTCACTCCTCATCGTCCCGGTTCACTCTTGTCCATAATAGATACTTGCTATCCATATAAAAAAGCCTTCACCCGATCAGGGGCGAAGGGAAATCCGCGGTACCACCCTGCTTGCCGGGTAAATATCCGGCCGCTCTGGACCCTGCTAACGGAGGAATCCGGTTTCGGCTGATATCACCGCAACAGCCTGTCATTCAGACAACGGGCGAGTTCGATCTGTTGTGCTCCGCTGACACATTACCGGGCTCACACCCATCTATCCGGCTCGCTGACGGAGGATCTACTACTCCCGCATAAGCATTTATTTAATGATAGTGGACCCAGCGAGATTCGAACTCGCGACCTTCTCAATGCCATTGAGACGCGCTCCCAAACTGCGCTATGGGCCCATATTTGGTTATTAATTTCGGCACCTTTCAGGAAGGATCTGCCGCTATCCGCAGTGGACCTGGAGGGATTCGAACCCTCGGCCTCTTCAGTGCGATTGAAGCGCGCTCCCAACTGCGCTACAGGCCCTTCATCAAGGTAGGCGTAGATTTTACCGCGATGATTTTCTCCCGTCAAGCAACGCTATCATGTAAAACCCGCTATCAATGATATCCACTCAGAATTATACCGGAGAACAAACCACAATCCCCAACCGATAAGACTGACAGCAAGACCACACCTGGATAAAGTATGTGATGTGAGGATCAGTTGGCTGACATCTTAAGCTGTGATCAAACCATCAAGTATAAGGCCAGAAAAGGAAAAGTCAATCCAACAAATGCGAACAATAAAATCGGTAAAGGGCAATTAAATCAAAAAAGACAGGAGAACAACGACAGAAAATATGCACCCCGATCTCCTTTTGAAATTAAGGTTCGTATAGCAATCCAGGTAGAGTAAAGCTGAGGGTCTGCCAAAACAACAAGGGTCCTCAGCCCGAGTGAAAAACAACGGCCCCCCACCAGGGTATCATTTACTCTTTCGTAAATTTTGAAGGGAATCCGTGTATACAAAGAATTATAATCAGTCAGTAAATCCATTGAATACCAGAAGGAAAGGTGCCATGTATAAAGAGCGATTACAAAAGCTTACCATTGCCATGCAAAAAAGTGGGCTGGATGCCCTGGCATTGAACCCCTCACCAAGCCTGGTGCATCTGACCGGTCTGCATTTCCACCTGAGTGAACGCCCGGTGATATTTCTGTATCGCCCTGAATCAAGCCCTGCCCTGGTCTTACCCGAGCTTGAATCCTCCAAGATCGATCCAGCCCTTGGCCTTGATCTGTTTCCGTATGGAGAGAATCCCCAAACCTGGAATACTGTCTTTTTACGCGCCTGTAATCACATGGCTTTAAATGGCCGGACGATTGGAGTCGAACCCGGCAGGCTCAGAGTCTTGGAATTGCGCTACCTGGAAGCAGGGGTAACGCATGCCCAGATCCAGAGTGCTGAGAGCGCCCTGGCGGTAGTCCGCATGCATAAAGATAAAACCGAAATAGCGGCCATGCAAAAAGCAGTGGAAATTGCACAGCAGGCGCTGTTGCACACATTACCGCTTATCAAGAATGGCATCAGCGAGCGCGAAGTGGCAAGTGAGTTGGCACTCCAATTGATGCGTGCCGGTTCGGATCCCGAATTGCCTTTCACAGCGGCTGTTGCCAGTGGGCCGAACAGTGCCAATCCACATGCATTACCTTCCGACCGAAAGTTAAAAACCGGTGACATGCTGGTGATCGATTGGGGTGCCAGTTACAGTGGATATTGCTCCGACCTGACCCGCACATTCTGCATCCAGCACCTGGATCCGGAATTTGAAACCATTGGTCAGATCGTAAAAGAAGCCAATCAGTCAGCTCAAAAAGCAGTCAAACCAGAAGTCCCTGCAGGAAAGGTGGACCATGCAGCACGTGAAGTGATTGATAAAGCCGGTTATGGTGCAAAATTCACACACCGCACCGGACATGGCCTTGGTTTGGAAGTACATGAGCATCCATATATTTATGCAGAAAACCAACAACCACTTGAAGCTGGTATGACATTCACGATCGAACCCGGTATTTATTTGCCTGGCAAGGGTGGCGTACGTATCGAAGATAACATTGTGGTCACTCAAAAAGGTTGCACATGCCTGAGTGACCTGCCTCGTGATGTACAAATTTTGGATTGAGGTGTGAGAGCATGAAAAACCTGGTCATGCATGGTGCTGAACCATTCTTCTTTCCCGGAGGTTCCACCGGTTGCCTGTTGATCCATGGATTCACCGGGACGCCAAAGGAAATGCGCTGGATGGGTGAATACCTGTCAAAGAAAGGATTCACCATCCTGGCTATCCGCCTTGCAGGGCATGCCACCGATCCGGAGGATATGCGTCGCTCACGCTGGCGGGATTGGCTTGCTTCAGTGGAGGATGGTGTCACGCTACTGCGTAGTACCTGCCGCAAGGTCTATACAGCTGGTCTTTCTATGGGGGGAGTGCTGAGTCTGATCGCAGCCAGCCACTATCCTATCAACGGCGCAGTTGCCATTTCAACACCCTACGACATGCCACATGATTGGCGCTTGCCATTCATCAAGCCACTCTCGATGATCATCCGCAATATCGCCAAAGGTGAAGCTGACTGGCAGAATTCAGAAGCCGCAAAAGACCACGCGGAATACCCCTATTACCCCAGTGCTGCGATCCTGCAACTCCAGGCACTGCTGGTCGACATGCGAGCTGGTCTGAAGGGTATCAGCGTCCCAATACTGCTGGTTCATTCCGAAATGGATCAGAGTATCTCATACGAAAACATGGATCGTATATACCAGAAGCTTGGAACTCGCGATAAAACCA
>JAFGXF010000102.1 GCA_016936755.1 Anaerolineaceae bacterium
CTGGACAATCTATCTCCCGCAGAGTATATTCGTCTTCACCACCCTTCGATTTCCCCGAATTTGTCTCATATGTATTGAACCCATACAAACACTTGCGGTGAATCAAAAATCAGTTATACTTGTCCAACGCGTGGTAAAAACCCAAAAATCTTTATTGGAGGAGAAATATGATCAAAAAACTGTTTTCAGTTGTATCCGTACTATTGATTGCGGTGCTCGTCTTAAGCGCCTGCGCTAAGCCGACGGCCGCACCAACCGGGGTACCGGATGTAGGCGATGTACCCTCGGGAGTAGAAGCCAGTTTTGCAGAACAACCCTTTGGTGAGAATTTACTAACCGCGCCAACCATAGACACGCCACTCGTGGTTGCATACCAGGAATTCTCCCAAAAATTCAGCCCGTTCTTTGCTGACACCGGTTATGACAATGATGTTGCTGCCATGACACAGATATCATTGCTGACCACAGACCGTGTCGGCGGTATCATTTTCAATGCAATTGAAGGTGAGACCGTTAACTATAATGGCACGGATTACCTGTACAAGGGCCCTGCAGACACCAAGGTGGAATATGATGAAGCGACGGATACCACCAAGTATACCGCCAGACTTCGGGTCGGCATGAAATTTTCCGATGGGAAACCCATTACCGCCGACGACGTCATCTTCACCTATTACACCTTCCTCGATCCGTCCTATGTCGGTTCGACAACCCTTTCGTCCTATGACATCGTTGGATTGAAAGATTATCAGACACAGACCACAAGCGATGTGTATGATAAGTACGCTGCCATGGCTGATGCGATCTTCACCGCTGGCCCCGACCACGTTTGGGCAGCTGGCGATTCATGGACAAAGGAACAGCAGGATGATTTCTGGGCGAAACTCAAGGCCGAATGGATGTATGATGTCCAGGGAATCGTGAACTACGTCAATGCCAATTATCTTGATTCCTATGGCGAAGAGATAATGGGCATGCCGCCCGCTGATATTTCAGCAAACGAAGGCCTGAAAATTGCATTTGGCATGGCACTTTGGGGTTTTGGCGAAGTGGTTGATGGTGTGTTCACAACGGCTGTAACCGGCACAACCTTTGACCTGGAAACGACCTTCCCCACCATTGAAGACTACTACAACGAAACCTACGCCGCATATGAAGGCGATCCGGTCGCATATGCTTCCGTTGAGTCTGCAAATGAAACCGATGTTCTGGGTAATGTAAATTCCGACTTCATCGGTTTCTGGGGCCCGAAAGACGAAAGCATGGGCGGCAAGGGTGTTCCGAACATCGCGGGTATTGTGAAAGTTGACGATTACACCGTCGAAGTCACCGTGAATGGTTTTTCTGCACCTGCCGTATACTCCATTCTCGGCATCCAGGTCACACCACTGCACTACTATGGCGATGTCGCGAAGTATGACTATGCCAACAATAAGTTCGGCTTTGACTTTGGCGACCTGTCCAAACAGGAAAGCCTGACCGCCACCCCCATGGGCGGTGGTGCATATAAGTTCGTAAAGTACGATAATCGAATCGTGTACTTTGAGGCAAACGAGTTCTACTATAGAGGCTGCCCGAAGATCAAGGAAATTCAATTCAAGGAAACGGTTTCCGCTGAAGTCGCCTCTGCAGTTCAGACCGGTACGGTTGACGCAGGTGAGATGACAGGTTCCCGCTCACGCTTTGAAGAGGTTGCATCCTACAACTCGAACGGTGATATCACGGGCGATAAGATCACCACGAGTAAAGTGGATAACCTTGGTTACGGCTATGCAGGTATCAATGCCGACACAGTGAATGTTGCCGGTGATCCGGGTTCTGATGCATCCAAGAATTTGCGCAAGGCTCTGGGCACGATCCTGGCTGTCTACCGCGATGTTGCCATTGACAGCTACTACGGCGAAGCCGCATCCGTCATCAACTACCCGATCTCGAACACCTCCTGGGCAGCACCGCAGCCCACCGATGAGGACTACAAGGTGGCGTTTTCCACGGATGTGGCCGGCAACCCCATTTACACTGCCGACATGACACCCGAAGATAAGTACGCTGCAGCCGAAACAGCAGCCCTGGGCTTCTTTGAAGCCGCCGGTTTCACTGTTGCAGGTGGTAAAGTGACTGCCGCGCCCGATGGTGCAAAGCTGAGTTATGAGGTCATCGTTCCTGGTGGCGGCACTGGCGATCACCCTGCGTTTGCCATTTTGACCGGTGCACAGGGTTCCCTGGACAATATCGGAATGGAACTTAAGATCAATGACCCCGCAGACTCCAATATCCTCTGGGATGCTCTGGATGCTAGTACGCAGGAACTCTGGACAGCAGCCTGGGGTGCTACGATCGACCCCGATATGTACCAAGTCTATCACAGCTCCGGTGTGGTTGGTGCAGGTGGTTCCGATTCGAATCATTACCACATTCGTGATGCGCAACTGGATCAGCTTATTGTGGATGCCCGCAAGAGTGATGATCAGAACTACCGCAAGGCGATCTACAAGCAAGCCCTTGACATCATCATTGACTGGGCTGTTGAGATTCCAACCTACCAGCGACAGAACTGCGTCATCTTCAGCACAGAGCGTATCAAAATTGATACACTCACTCCAGATATCACCACCTTCTGGGGTTGGTTGAATGACATTGAATTGGTGGAGATGTATTAGTAGCTGATTGCCTGGTTTGTTAATATGTAACGATATGTGGGCCCACCTTTGGGTGGGCCCACATGTTAATGATGAAGATTGGAGAAAAGGTTAGAAATATTTCTGGTATAAAATGAGGGTTAGTTATGCGTAATTTTATCTTGCGGAGGCTTTTTCTCGGCGTGTTCATCACGTTCTTTGGAGCGATGGTGATCTATACGGTGATCCGCAGTCTGCCCACTTCTTATGTTGAAACAATTGCAAGAGAGAGAGCCACAAATCCATTGAGTACCAAGACTTACCAGGAGTGGCTGGATCAACTCAACGCTGTCTACAAACTCGATGTTGGTATTATTCCAGGATTTTTTGGTTGGGTCGGAAATGCGATCAGGGGAGATTTCGGTGAGTCCTGGCATTATGGCATTCCGGTTACTGAAAAATTCAACCAGGTGATCTGGTATTCTGTCATTATCAATATTATCACTTTTTTTGTTCAGTTCTTTATCTCCATACCATTGGGGAATCTGGCTGCCAGAAAACAATATAGTAAAACGGATTATGCCATCACGGTTTTTGCCTTGATGGGGATTTCGTTGCCCACCTTTTTCCTGGCGACCATTCTGAAGTATGTTTTTTCCATCAAACTCGGGTGGTTTGACCTGTATGGGTTAACCGGCAGATTTTATACCTCCATGACACCGTTCCAACAGGTTGTGGATGTCGGCTATCACATGATCCTGCCGATAGTCACGCTCACGATGCTCTCGATTGGCGGACTCATGCGTTATGAAAGAACGAATATGCTGGAGGTTCTCAACTCCGATTATATTCGTACCGCGCGTGCCAAAGGAGTATCTGAACAGGTCGTCATTAATAAGCATGCGTTTCGCAACACCTTGATACCCCTCGTTTCTTACATGAGCTATCTGATTCCCGCAATGTTCAGCGGTGCGTTGATCACAGAGACGCTTTTCCAGATACCGGGCATCGGCTATGTATCCTACCAGGCCATTATTCGTGGCGATATTCCATTTGCCATGTTCTATGCAACATTAAGCATCCTTCTGACGCAGGTCAGTCTCATCGTCGCGGATATTATGTATGCCGTGGTGGATCCGCGTGTCAGAGCGAATTGATGGTGGTTATAGATGACTGATAATAAAAAACCGTTGCCAAACGAAAAACCAGCAGTTGTCCCCCAAGGCGGGGTTATTGATGAGATGCACCTCGATGATGCCAGGCGCATCAAGGTGCTTTCACCAGGCATGCTTGTTTTCAAACGTTTCATCCGCAACAGTCTGGCAGTCGTTGGCTTTGTCATACTGTTGTTCATGTTCATATTTTCATTTCTCGGGCCTGTGTTTTCCCCTTATGGACAGACGCAGGTTTTTAAGGGGCTTGGGAGCATGTCAAAGGATTATGCGGGCGCGATCTATAACGAAGAATTGCGCTATACCGTTGCTGAGGGTGAGAGCTTTGGCAGTGCCGAGCGTGCACAATTCCTGTTGGCACTGGGAAAAAATAGTACAACCTTCACTTATGATGATAGTATCTATTACTATGTCAGCGAGAGTGAAGATGTCTATCGAATCCTGCAGCTCGACCCCGTCGCTGAAGTGCTAAGAGGCATTTTTAAACCCCTCAGCGGTAGTGTAGTACCTGATGCGCTCATCACGGCATATCAATCCGCAGTGGATGATGGTTTGGATTCCTTTGAACTGGACGGGATTGCCTACCGTATTACCCAATCGGGCAAGGCATCGCAGATTTCCACCGAGCATGATGTAGCCCTTGGTATGCTCAGTGTTTACGATGCATACGATGAATCAGATTCTGAAAACATTGTGTCTTACGATTTTAAACTTGCCAGCGTCCGTGCCCTGGCGCAGAAGAGAAGCGCATTTTCGGTGGGCAGTCAGACCTACTCCGTCAAGTATACTGAAAACCAGGCTACAATATTTGATGACGCAGGAGAGGAATATGCCGAGGTCTCAAATATTATTGTCAACCCCCTCGACCAGTCAGTATTCCTGACGGTAGACTTTAAAACAGCGATTCGTGAAGCGATTAACGACCTCGAAACGAAGTTTACTTATACGCACGAAGATGGCGAAACAGTGGACTATTCGATCGTCCGTGTGAACAAGACATATAACATAAAAAAGGAAACATCTACAGAGTTGATCAGCGTGTTTGAAGCACCTTCTGCTAATCACGCTCTCGGACTCGACAACAATGGCATGGATGTCATGACGCGCCTCATGTTCGGTGGGCGGGTTTCGCTGTTGGTTGGTTTTGTGGTCATTTTCCTTGAAGTCTTTATCGGGATTCTTATCGGGGGCATCTCCGGGTACTTTGGTGGTTGGGTGGATACAGCCCTCATGCGCCTGGTTGATTTGTTCAACAGTATTCCATTCTATCCGATGGTGCTGATCTTCGGTTCTGTCATGGACACACTGGAGGTACAGCCAATGGTCAGGATATTTCTTCTAATGGCAATTCTGGGCTTGCTTGGCTGGACGGGCGTTGCGCGGATCGTACGCGGCCAGATCCTTTCGCTGCGTGAACAGGATTTCATGGTTGCTACGGAAGCTACCGGCATACGCACCAGCCGCCGCATCTTCAAGCATCTGGTTCCGAATGTGATGCCGTTATTAATTGTATATGCGACGGCAGGTCTTGGCGGTATCATCATCACCGAAGCGACGCTGGGTTTCCTGGGTCTGGGTGTCAAATACCCACTGGCTTCCTGGGGCAGTATCATCAATGTTGCCTCAGAAGCGTATGTAATGACCAACTTCTGGTTCATGTGGATACCGGCGGGCATGTTGATCCTCCTGACCGTGCTCGGCTTCAACTTCGTGGGCGACGGTCTGCGGGATGCATACGACCCGAAGATGAAAAGGTAGATGAATACAATGAATGGCGAAAAGAGGTCCCTCATCGACTGGATCGAGGAAAAAACCAGGCCTAAAGACAGCCGTCATATTACTGCACGTGAATTGGCAAAGATTTCGCGTGAAAACCGCCGGATCACCGATGCGATCGAACGACAGCGCAATCGGAAATATGTCTCTGAAGATGTGTATCTGACTTCGATGAAGAACCCCGCCAATGTCGTGGAGTTTGATGACTTGCACACTTATTTCTTCACAGATATTGGTACTGTAAAGGCGGTTGACGGGGTCTCCTTCGAAATACCCAAGGGTAAAACGGTCGGCGTGGTTGGCGAATCCGGTTGCGGGAAATCTGTAACGGCCTTATCTTTGATGCAGCTTGTTCAACGACCGCAAGGACAGATTGTTGAAGGTGCCATACGTTTCAACACGGGTGATAAGATCTACGATATCGCGAAAACACCAGTGGAGGTGATGGAGACTATTCGCGGCAGCAAAGTGTCCATGATATTCCAGGAACCCATGACCAGCCTTAATCCGGTTTTTCGTGCTGGTGATCAGATCGATGAGGTGGTCAAGCTTCATAATCCCGAAATGAGTGACGAGCAGGTGCGGGAGCTCTCACTCCAGATGATCGAACTTGTAGGCATTGCCAATAACACCGGCGTGTACCGTATGTATCCACATGAGCTTTCAGGTGGAATGCGCCAGCGTATCATGATTGCCATGGCGCTGGCATGCAATCCCAAGCTGATCATTGCAGACGAGCCAACCACTGCACTTGACGTGACGATCCAGGCGCAAATACTTGGCTTGCTTAGAAACCTCAAGGACAAGATCAATTCAAGCATTATGCTGATCACACACGATCTGGGAGTCATAGCCGAAATGGCGGACTATGTGGTTGTGATGTATGCCGGCCGGATTGTTGAAAAAGGTTCTGCCATTGATGTGTTCAAAAAACCGCTGCATCCGTATACCGTGGGTCTTATGGCCTCCAAACCGGTCATCAACCGCTCCGTGGATCGGCTCTACAGCATACCCGGAAGCGTGCCAAACCCGATCAACATGCCCAATTATTGCTATTTCAGGGATCGCTGCGAGCGACGTATTGCAGCCTGTAATGGTGTTTATCCCGATGAAGTGTACGTTTCAAAAATGCATATGGCGGCATGTTATCTCTACAATGACGCCAGGTCAAAGGGCTAAATATGGTTGAAAAACATCTCGAACCAGGCATAGAATTAACTGATACTATGCTTGAGGTGACTGACCTCAAGCAGTATTTTCCCATCAAGGCGGGTTTGATGCAGCGTGTTGTCGGTTATGTCAAAGCGGTCGACGGCATCAGTTTTAAGATCAAACGGGGAAAGACAATGGGCCTTGTCGGTGAATCCGGTTGTGGGAAGACCACGGTTGGAAAGACCATCTTGCGTTTATACGAAAAGACTGGCGGTGAGGTTTTGTTCTTTGGGATCGACATCTACATGCTCCCCCGCAAAGATATGCGCCTGATTCGCCCCAAAATGCAGATCATTTTCCAGGATCCCTATTCGAGTCTTTCACCACGGCTTCCGGTCAGCGAGATCATCGGCGAGGCGGTAAAGGAACATCAAATCGTACCGGCCAGGGAGTACGACGACCACCTTGACCGCATCATGAAAGCTTGTGGACTGGAGCCGTACCACAAAGACCGCTACCCGCATGAGTTTTCAGGGGGTCAGCGCCAGCGTATCTGCATTGCCAGGGCACTCGCCCTTAATCCTTCCTTTATTGTATGCGACGAGCCGGTATCTGCCCTGGATGTATCCATTCAGGCTCAGATCATCAACTTGCTTAAGGATTTGCAGAATGAATTCCAGCTGACCTATCTATTCATATCACATGATCTCTCGGTGGTGGAGCATATCTCCGATGACGTGGGTGTCATGTATCTGGGCAGTCTGGTTGAGTATGGGAGCAAGCAGGCGATCTATAAGAATCCTTTACACCCATATACACAGGCGCTCCTGAGTGCAGCGCCGGTGCCCGATCCCACAGCCAAGAAGAAGCAAATCATTCTCGAAGGCAGCATTCCTTCTCCCGCCAATCCACCGCCAGGATGCAAGTTCCACACACGCTGCTGGGAATGCATGGATATATGCAAAAAGGTTGTTCCACAAACCAGGGAAGTTGAACCTGGGCATATGGTCGTTTGCCATTTATACAATTGAGGTGCTTTGATGACGATGAAAATGGAACCAAAGCAATATGACGATGATGACGGCAGGGTCATCTGCGACATGGACGTGGATGGTATGCGCTGGCATGATCGGCGTATCCGCCACGAAAAAAAGTCGGAGCGCAAATTGCACCAGACAGAACAGATGACACGATCTGAAACCCGACGATACAATTGGTATGTGATCCTGGCTATCCTGGTGATCGGATCGGTTTTCTCTGTGACCTGGATATTATTCACCCTTTTTTGTACCAAAATCTGGTTTCGTTAATTTTTACTTTTGCTTTTCGGATGCAAAGCGGTTCAAGAGATTGTTATACCGAAAATGCAACCGCCTGGCACTCACATGCGTGTCCTGTTATTGATTGAGTGAATGTTTGAAGAAAACCGGGATTCGTATTAGCTGTTTTTTGCTGGACCGGTGGATTCGCGAATGATTAATTGGTTGGGTAACACGATATCCTCGGGGGGAAGAGCCGGATTTTGTAAGTGTTTCAGAATCTGGTGGAACGCCAGCTCGCCAATCTGCTTTTTATCCTGATAGATGGTCGTTAAACGTGGAACACAATATGATGCCTGGTCGATGTCATCATATCCAATGATCGAGATGTCCCCGGGTATCGATAATCCCATATCGGCGGCTGCACGAATCGCCCCCATCGCCAGCAGGTCAGAGTACGTGAACACTGCTGTAGGGGGGTCAGGCAGTTCCATTAAAGTTTTAAACTTATTGTAACTTTCCTGGAGACTGTAATCTGTGCATTGGAAATAATCCTTCCTGATGAGGATACCGGCATCCTGCAATGCTTTTTCATAACCGATACGGCGTTGTGAAGCGGTTTGATATTCAAAAGCGCAGCCGGCGATGCAGGCGATCTGTTTGTGTCCCAATTGGATGAGGTATCGCATGGCCTGCTCACTGATTTCCAGATCATTACCCCGGATGATATCGCCTTTGCACGCCGGGTCATTAATATGAAGGAAAACACATGGACACCCCAAATTTTCTGTTTGCTCGTACAAGTCATCTGTAACAAACGGTGAATTGATTACCAAACCGTCGATGTTCTTGTTGCGCCAGGCACTGATCGCCGCCCCCTGATCCATCCCCTCCCGTTCAGTATGACGCAATAAGACATTGTAACCCGCCGCATACGCTGATGACTCCAGGTTGCTCAACACTTCCGAAAAGAAAGCATCCACGCTGTAGTAATTCATCACACCGATCAGACGGCTCTGCCCCGTCTTCAAGCTGCGCGCCTGTTCATTGGGCTGATAATTCAGTTCGCGAATCGCCCGCTCAACTTTTTCAACCGTTTTCGTGTTAACCTTGCGAGTCTTGTTGATTACATGGGAAACGGTTGCAATGGATACTTGGGCCAATCGTGCCACATCGTTCATGGTTGTCATTGGTTATGTTCTCCCTCAAACTGATCCCGCAGTCTCCTCTTCGGTGAGGATTGCTTTATGCGTGATGGATGTCTCACCGCGGTAGAAACGTATCGTATTGATGATGCAACGTATGGTTTCATCGGAGAACATGCCGATGAATAACCCGTACATTCCCATGCCAAGCGGGAACATGAGCACATAGGATAAGGATATGATGAAAACAATCCCAAAGATTTGTGTGATTAACATCCATAATGTGTCACCATACCCGCGAATGCCGTTGCCACTGATGATGTTTACCGCACGCGGTATCATGGTAAAGGCGGTGATGACCAGGAACGGGGCTGCTTTTTCAATCAGTTGTACATCCGGTGTGAAGATTGAGATGATCTGCCCGGGTATGGCAGCGAAGGTCCCTGTAAAAATGATACAGAACAACACTGTGTAAAAGGTTCCGATCAGACCCGATTCGCGGGCAGCTGGCAGGTCTCTCTCACCGGTGTGAAGCCCCACCAGTGTGGTCACAGCGCGTGCCAGGCCTTGGTAAAAGAAGATCGGGGTGATTTCGATCTGGAAAACCAGGCGGTAGATGCCAACCGCTTCAGCACTGAGCAGGTTGAGGAAATACGCCAGAACCAGATTGCCAGAATTCCAAAGCATATCTTCAATACCGACCGGGAGCCCGATCTTTAAAACAGTCAGATAAGGTCTGAAGGGGGCCGTGAGCAATGACTTCATACCCACCTTGAAGGGCAGGCTGGCGGTCTTCATAAATATTACCAACATGATCAGCGTGGATGCCAGCCCTGAGATGCTGGATGCCATGCCCGCACCAGCCACACCCAATTCGGGGAACCCGAAATTTCCAAAGATCAATACATAATCCAGGAGGATATGCAGCAGACTTCTGAAGATACCGGTATACATTTCCGGCCGGGTATTGCCGGTACCCTGAAAGATGGAATTGATCGAGGTGCTTACTCCCAGGTAAAGCAATTCAAGACTCAGGAAACGGATGTATTCCAGGCTCAGTATACGGATGGACTCGTGTACGCCCAGAGCGGTGAATATCTCTTCAGCAAAGAAGAACCACAATAGATAAACCAGCCAGGATAGCAGCGAATTGTATTTTAGTCCTGTCAGAGCGTAGCGACGGGCATCATTTGGTTTTCCGGCACCCAGAAACTGTGATACCAGTACCACCACACCGGTCCCGATCGACCAGATCAAAGCAATCGTAACAATATAGGGGAAGAATACATTTCCAACTGCCGAAAGGATTTCTGAACCGCTCAATATGGTTCCATCCGGCAGGCTGGTGGTGTAGCGGGCCAGGAAGGCTGTATCGATCAACATCTGCACCTGCATGATCATGCCGCTGAACGCAATCGGTAAAGCGATCCGGAACATCTGTTTTGAGAAGGGTTTGAAGTTGGTTGATGAGAATATATTCATGCGGGCCTGTATTTTTTTGAGATAGGTAAACGTTTGCGCAAACGATTAAATACCTTTTAATCGTTTTTGTCAAGGTTTTTTTGAGTATTTATCTAATAATGAGAAGCACTTTTCCAGATGAGCAACAGATATCAAATTGTACGATTGGCAATTTCAATTTACGCCTGGATACGGTTACCGCAATAAACTTGACACGCCATATCCAATTTGATAACATGTCTTCCACATCGAATTGAATCCGGATCGTGTAATTGTTGACCAGTATATGGGAAGAAGGCGATATGAGTAAAATAGTCATTGTGGGAGCCAATCATGCTGGTACCGCCGCCATTAAGACGATACTGACCAGTCATCCAGGCCATCAAGTTATCGTCTTCGATGCCAACTCCAACATCAGCTTTTTGGGGTGCGGCATGGCTTTGTGGATCGGCGCGCAGATCGATGGACCGGAGGGGCTTTTCTATTCGAGCAAAGCGCAGCTTGAATCCATGGGCGCTGTGATTTATATGGAATCACCGGTGGAAACAATCGATTTCGAGCACAAACGTGTTTTTGCCAACACGAAAGATGGGTCCAGGATCGAGGAAAGCTATGACAAGCTGATCCTGGCGACCGGTTCCTGGCCGATCATCCCCAACATTCCGGGCAAGGACCTTGAAAACGTTCAGCTGGTGAAACTGTACCAGCACGCTGGAGAGGTTGTGGACAAGATCAAATCCCACGACATCCAGAACGTAACTGTTGTGGGCGCCGGATACATCGGTGTGGAGTTGGCCGAAGCCTTTGAACGGAATGGGAAGAACACCACGCTCGTTGATATTGCAGAGACCTGCCTTCCTGTTTATTACGACAAACCATTTACCGATCTGATGTGGCAAAATCTGCTGGACCACCATATCCAGCTTGCTTTTGGTGAAAAGGTCATTGAGATCCGCGGCAAGGGCAGGGTCGAAGAAGTGGTTACCGATAAAAATGTGTACCCATCCGACATGGTCGTTCTGTGCATCGGGTTCACACCCAACACCGTTCTTGGGAAAGACCGGCTGGACCGCTTCAGGAACGGTGCTTACCTGGTCAATAAAAAACAGGAAACCAATGTAATGGATGTCTATGCCATCGGCGACTGCGCCACCGTTCACGACAATGCGCTGGATGCACCGAACTATATCGCGCTGGCATCCAATGCCCTCCGCTCCGGTATTGTGGCTGCCCACAATGCCTGTGGTGCAAGCATGGAATCGGTGGGTGTGCAGGGCTCAAACGGCATCTGTGTATACGATCTCAAGATGGTCTCGACCGGCATCACGCTGAATAAAGCCCGTGCACTTGGCATCAACGCCAGTGCGACCGATTTTGAGGACTTGCAGAAACCGGAATTCATGCGTCATGATAATCCAAAGGTCAGACTCCGCATTGTATACAACACCGAAACGCGTGTTATCCTGGGAGCCCAGATGGCATCCACCTACGATATATCCATGGGCATTCACCTTTTCTCTCTGGCCATCCAGGAGAGAGTCACCATTGATAAACTTGCCCTGACCGATATCTTCTTCCTGCCACACTTCAACAAGCCGGAAAACTACATCACCATGGCAGCCATCTCTGCCAGGTAAGCCGGACGAGTTCAAATCAAGATACCAGTTAATAATGAAGGCAGCTGCCGTGGAATGCTGTTCGGCGCTCATTTCCGATTGCGACAATGCGTTTAACTGCTCCTCGGTGGGGTATTCACTGGTTATGTCTTCAGATATGAAACGTTTATAGTGTTGAATCGTAGATGATAATAAGGTCTATAAGTGGATATTTAACTCTATTAAAGAGGAGCACTATTATGGTTAAGAAAAGCTCACCTCGATTTTTGCGTTATCTTCCGTTGGGAATTATCCTGGCCGCGGCGATCATATTATCCGCCATGTTCTTCTCGGGTGGTATGCGCAAAGTGTCGGCCTGGTACTTGCTGCAATTCGTTCTGCCGATCACCGGTTTGATTGGATTGATCTACGCCATTATACGGTCTTTTGTTATCAAGCGTATTGACAATGTCGCCCAAATAACAGGCGTTGTATCTCTGCTGGGAATTGCTCCGGTATTCATGTTATTCTTTCCACCCACCTTCCCGGCATCTTTGGAGCACACGACCCCATCTGCGACAGTTAGACTGCCTGCAGATGAGCTTCTCAAAGTCGCGTGGGGAGGGGACACCAGGGATGTCAATCAACATGTGGTGGTCCCCGATCAGCGGTGGGCATATGATTTTGTGATTGAACCGTATTTCACCGGAAGTTCAAACCTCAACGATTATGGTTGTTATGGTGTTGATATTGTGGCGCCGGCATCCGGTGTGGTTACAACCGCCCATGATGGCGAGCCGGATGAGGTGCCAGGCCTATCATCGAATAATTTGACTGCACCAACTGGCAATCATGTTGTGATACAGCTTGACGAGACGGGCACCTACCTGCTTGTTGCCCACATGAAGTCGGGCAGTGTGACTGTGACGGCCGGGCAACATGTTGAAGAAGGACAGGTGATCGGGAAGTGTGGTAATTCCGGAAATACCAGTGAGCCGCATATCCATATCCATCATCAACGCCAGGATCCCAATGAGTATCCCATTAATTTCGCTGAAGGTTTGCCGTTATTCTTCAGGGATCATGACGGTGCGGCCATGCCGGTGGGAGGATATAAAGTAGTTGATGGAACACCGATTGCTACAGGTGATTCCGTAATCCATTTGGGTGAACACTGATTAAGATAACACCCAACTGTTCGTTACCGGATTCCATCTTTATCTGGAAAACCAGGACCGGGGCTCACTTGACCCCGGTTCACGATTTAATGTAAATTTGTGTCCCGGTTGAATTCCATACTGGATATAATTTGCCTTATGTGGAGGAGGACCAACTATGCGGCCTGATTGGGATTCTTATTTTATGAAGATTGCTTATGCGGTCTCTGAGCGCAGTACTTGTGACCGTGCATTTGTGGGTTGTGTACTGGTGCTTGATAAACGCATCCTGACCACCGGTTTCAATGGCTCACCGGTAGGCCAGCCCCACTGTGACGAAGTGGGTCATTTGTTGGTTGATGGACATTGTGTACGCACCATTCATGCAGAAACCAATGCCATTATTCAAGCTGCTGTACACGGTGTATCCACCCGCGGCTGCTCATGTTATGTCACCCATTTTCCCTGTCTTAACTGCACCAAGGCTTTGATCAATGCAGGCATCACCCGCCTGGTATACCACATTGCCTACCGGCTGGATGATAATGCGCTGGAGTTCCTGCGCACAGCTCAGGTCGAAGTAATCGCATTGGCTTATGACCCCAGGAATAATGCTTGATTGGTTATGGACAGTTGCGACCTGGTTGTTTGACTAAAACACTTGTGGATCGATACCCTCGAGAGCCTGCAGAATATCTAAAAAGAGGCGCCCGTCACTGGTGTAATGCCGCACAGGATACTTGACTATCTGATGAAAATTATTCAGTATGGTAATGAAAAGCGCTACAGCATTCTGCGAACTGATATTACTTAAATCAGTGAGCCTCCATATGCTGAAAGCAGGGATGATACGGTAATGCAGAAAGCGCAACCAAGGATCAAGATTGGAAAAGCTTCCAGCTTTGGAAAGAAATTTGAGTTAACCTTGAAACATGATGGGATAAGCTGCAGATCGGAAAGAGGGCGCCCAACACGATTTCCATTCACTGTGAATAGCGGATCGTCATAAACACCAATCAAATACCGTATAATCAAGCAGTACCAGAAACCTACACTTGAGGAGAAAACATGGCTAAAGAAACACCTCCACGCTGGGATCTCAAGAACGTGTATCCGGCACTTGCATCCAGTGAATATGCAGCGGATTTTACCAAACTCAAACAATTGATCGCCGATCAGGGCAAGTATTTCACTGACAAGGTGAATCAAACCACCGCTTCTGGCAAACCGGACGAGCTTGCTGAAGTGGCTGGGGTGCTGATCGAACGTTTTAACGCCATCCTGCTGGTCGCGGGTACCCTGAGGGCATATGTCGAATCCTTCGTTTCGACCAACTCCTATGACCAGGAAGCACTGAAGAAAGAATCCGAGCTTGATCAGGTCATGGTGGATTTGGACAAGCTGGAAGTGCAAACGCGTGCCTGGATTGGCCAGGTGGCTGACCGCCTGGATGAATTCATCCCGTTAATTCCTGCGACCGAAGCACACCGATTTTATATTAAAGAATCTGCGGAGCAGAGCAAGTACCTCATGTCACCACCAGAGGAGATCCTGGCAGCTGAGTTGAATCTATCCGGCGGAAATGCCTGGAGCAAGCTTCAGGGCAAGATCACCTCTCAAATCAGTCTTGATTTTAATCTGGATGGCAAGGTCCAGAAGATGCCCATCACGGCTGTTATCAACCTTCGTGCCCATCCGGAGGAAGACGTGCGGCGCCGGGCTTATGAAGCGGAGAACAGTGTCTGGGAAACTGTCAAGGAACCCCTGGCGGCAGCCATGAATGGCATTAAAGGTGAAGTCAACACGCTCAACCGCCACCGCGGGCGCACCGATGCCTTGCACAGCGCCATCGATGCTGCACGCATTGACCGTCCGACTCTCGAAGTGATGCTCGAGGCAATGAAGGATTCCTTCCCCATGTTTCGGCGCTACTTTAAAGCCAAGGCGAAACGATTTGGCCAGAAGCAGTTACCCTGGTGGAACCTGTTTGCACCGGTGGGTGAGACCACCACCACATATCAATTTACAGAGGCGAAGGATTTCATTCTGGCGAAGTTTGGTGAATTTTCACCAGACCTGCGGGCGTTTGCCAATCGCGCGTTCACCCAAAACTGGATCGATGCCGAAATGCGTGACGGTAAACGCGGCGGTGCTTTCTGCATGGACGTGCCTGGTGTTGGGGAATCGCGGGTGATGTGTAACTTTGATGGCTCGCTGGATGCACTCTCCACGGTCGCCCATGAACTGGGGCATGGTTTCCATAATGACTGTGCCGTCCAGGCCGGCAAGACAGAAATCCAGAAATTTACACCCATGACCATGGCGGAGACCGCTTCCATCATGTGCGAGACGATCGTGTCAGAAGCTTCCCTGCTGCAGGCCAAGACTTCGCAGGAAAAGCTGGCCATCCTGGAATCACAATTGATTGGTGATTCCCAGGTGATCGTGGATATCTACTCGCGCTACCTGTTCGAGAAGGAAGTCTTCGAAAATCGTGAAAAATCCGAATTAAGTGCAGATGAGCTGTGTGAGATCATGCTCAAAGCTCAAAAAGACACTTTTGGCGACGGCCTGGATGAGAAATACCTGCAAAAGTGGATGTGGACTTGGAAACCGCATTACTATTGGACAGGACTGTCTTTTTACAACTTCCCCTATGCCTTTGGGTTGCTTTTCGGCACTGGTCTATATGCCATTTACCAGCAACGCGGGGCTGAGTTTGTGCCAGATTACAAAAATCTGCTGGCCGGCACTGGCGAGGCCTCTGCCACAGACCTGGCTGCTCGCTTCGGAATTGATATCCGCACCAAAGCTTTCTGGAAGGATAGTCTGGAAATTATTGGAAAACGCGTGGAACGATACTGCGAATTATAGCTTCACGGATCAAACCCACCCGTTCGATTGCATACGGGGACTTATCGTATAAGTCCCCGTATTTATTATTACTACAATCTTATGGATCATCAGGTGTTATGTTGATCGCCGTTTTACCCCACAGCGGTCATCGATTATCAGCATGATACCGGTATCGCCTGGAACCCTGTTTATCGGGTTTATGGGTATGGTTGGTTATCTACGTGATGACAATCCCGGCAGTCATAATATCAAGGAAGATGCTTCTCCACTGTCATGGAAATGCACACAAAAGCAATTTGGATCCAATGGGTTTGATGGTTGCCAGCTTGTGGTCAATATGACACCCAGGTCTTGGTCGATTAACACGGCAGGAGGAGTCTTTGTTCATGCCGCCTTTATATTTATGCCTGGCCAGTTCGTTGAACGCCCGTGATCATCAAAACTCATCATATTCTAAGATAAACGATCGACGGACTGTTTTTAATGGGGTACAATACTATTGGGAATTTAACATCAATACGGCTTGTCGACCGGATGCTTCATAACAGATCAGACCAGCCAAAGACACCCCCTTTTCTCAAATGATATAAATTTGAGTGCATCTGGTTGACACTTTGTCGTGCACAAAGTGATCGGCTTTGGATAGGAAACGGGTGTCTGTTTGAAAGGAGAAATAAGATGACAGCGATCGCCGGAATGCAATACCCGGGATCAAAAGAAAAAGTTCAGGCCATGCTCAATACCATGTCACATCGGGGGAATGCCTGGCAATTGATAATCGAGGAGAAAGGCACGATTTTGGGTGTCGGGGGTACGAGATCACAAAAGAGTTCCGCAGAAGTATTACTTAAAGAACACATTGCGGAAGAGATGGTCAGCAGCAGTCACTATGCTTCTGCAAAAGCCACAAAAAAAGGAATCGAACTTGCCAGAGATCCCCTCGGTGTTTCACCGTTGTACTATGGCCGGAACAAAGAGGGTGTATTTTGTTTTGCATCTGAGGTAAAAGGCTTGCTGGCGGTTACCAGGGATATTCATGAGCTTCCTCCAGGCCACCTGCTTACTGAATCAAATCTGAGGCCCATATTCAAGGTGCGCAGGGAAACACCCAGGAAAGATGAACCAGCCAAGCTTGCATCTGAATTACGCGAAAGGATCGAATCCGTTATTGCTGGTACGATTGGCGATGAAAATGTGGGTTCCTGGTTATCCGGCGGCATCGATTCGACCGCGCTTGCAGCTATCGCCAGGCCACATGTAAAGGAATTCCATACTTTTGCTGCTGGGTTTCCAGGATCTGCAGATATTCATTTCGCTGAAATTGCAGCCAATCATATCGGATCCACCCATCATACGATGCTCGTTAAACCTGAGGATGTGCTCAAAGTTCTCCCTGAAGTCATCTATCACCTTGAAAGTTTTGACGCATTATTAATCAGATCAAGCATCATGAATTATCTGGTCGCGAAAATGGCAGCCGATTATGTTCCGGCAGTATTTTCAGGCGAAGGTGGAGACGAATTGTTTGCCGGTTATGAATATTTGCATGCTGTGCCGCAAACAAAACTTCAAGATGAGTTGATCGATATACTCGGGCGGTTGCATAATACAGCCCTTCAACGTGTGGACCGGTCTGCTGCTGCTCATGGGTTGACAGCATATGTAGGTTTTTTGGATAAACGAATTGTTGACCTGGCGCTTCTCATTCCAGTTGAATTCAAGATCAAGGACGGAATAGAGAAGTGGATACTCCGGAAATCAGTGGCGGATTTGCTGCCTGATAATTTATTGTTTCGGAAAAAAGCAAAATTCTGGCAGGGGGCTGGCGTACAGGATTTCATCGCGCAGTATGCGGATGAAATGATCAGTGATCAGGATTTCGCCAGAGAGAAGCACATAAAATCCGGTGAGAGGTTGAATACCAAGGAAGAACTGCTGTATTATCGCATTTTTTGTGATTATTTTGGATATATGGGCAACCTCTCATGGATGGGCCGAACAAAAGGCGCACCGGTCAATTAGCTCACCACTTTTCAAGGTGTTCGTGTGAGTGGGATGGTATTACTTCCAGTTCCCGATCAACGCTTGAAAATGGATAAGTGGTTTCGGCTGCAAAGGTCGATCGAAGCGCGTGATACCCACTGGGTGTTGCCCGTGATAACCGGTCAGCTGTTTCGTCCCAATATCTGATCGATCTCCATCATTTGGTTGGCATTTAACGGTCCAAAATCAAGCGCTTTGCAATTTTCTTCCACCTGTGTAACGGTCTTGAAGCCAGGGATCGGGAGGGTCACAGGGCTCTTTCCCCAGATCCAGGCCAGGGCTCCCTGGGCCAATGTACGACCGTTGCTGGTCAACACGTCGCGGATCGAAGCAAGCTTATCCAGCCAATCCTGGGTGGGGTGGCCATCCTTGAAACCGGGGTGCCATGCCACTGCCTGGCGGACATCATCCGCCTCAAATGAAGAGTCTGGTGCAAACTTGCCGGTCAATAAGCCCATTCCCAGTGGTCCGCGATTCATGCTGGCCAAGTTAAGTTCCTCACATAATTTCAACAATTCGATATTCCCATCCAGCACACTAAGTTGCTGCTGGACAATACTGCAATTGGGTAAAGTGGCAAAAGCTTTAATTGCGTCAGGCCGGTCTGTGCTCCACCCATAAGTCCGAATCTTGCCTTCAACAATGAGGTCTTCCAACACTGCGCGGGTTTCCAGTGCCCGTTCAATCGTCAGTCCCCATACATGGATGAGATATACATCGATGTAATCTGTTTGCAAACGCCTCAAGCTATTTTCGATATCCACCCGCAGGTGTGCAGCCACATTGCTGGTTTCTTCCTGATCATCATAATGCAATACTTCTTTATGCGCTTCATCAACTGCATATCCAAATTTGGTTGAAATGACCACCTGGTCCCGTTTATTCTTAAAGATAGTCCCAAGAAGGTTTTCGCTATGCCCGGCGCCGTAATTTGCGGCCGTATCATAAAAATTTACACCCATTTCAAATGCACGGTTTACCGCCCGGATGGATTCTGAATCATCGACACTGCTCCAGCCTGCCTGACTGCCGTTTATCGTCCAGGGACCACCGATTGCCCAGCAGCCCATTCCAAGGGCACTTACCTCGATTCCAGAGCGCCCAAGCTTTCGTGTAAACTTGTTCGTCATTTTGATACTCCTCGCTGAATGATTCTATTTCATTATTATACATAGACTTGTGCCAGGTGACAGCCAAAAGATCTCGGTCTCACCCTGGCATGTATGCCTCGATCGCCTGACACACGGCGGCATAGCTGGCTTCCAATTCAAGCGGTGGGTTGGCGTATTGGGCGTTCACTTCAGTCAGTTCGAGCCTGTGGTAGCTGACTTTGAGGTCTGAAAATTTCAAACCATGAGCGGTGGATACAACAACCACTCGTTCGTCGGATTTGATAGTGCACTTATCTTTTAACTTGATCAGTGCCCCCAGGGCCACACCGGTGTGCGGGCAGCAGTAAAGCCCGCTGCGGTCGGCTTGAGCGGCAGCATTGGCCAGCTCGTCCTCACTCACTTGTTCAACCACACCATTGAAGTCTTTCAGAATGCGCACGGCGCGTTCGTAGCTGACCGGATTGCCGATCTGGATGGCGCTGGCCAGTGTTTTTTGGGCACTGATCGGCTTGAACGCCGTGAAACCGGTCAGGTAACTCTGATAGAGTGGATTGGCTTTTTCTGACTGGGCACAGGCAATGCGCGGCAGACGGTCGATCAGCCCCAGCTTCTTCATCATCAAGAGACCCTTTCCGAGAGCAGAGACATTACCGAGGTTGCCCGATGGCAGAATGATCCAATCTGGCACACTCCAGTTTAATTGTTGAACGATCTCGATACCGATCGTCTTCTGTCCCTCAATGCGCAGGGAGTTCATCGAGTTCGCCAGGTAAATGGCCGGGTTCTCCGTCAGACGCTTGACAATGGCCATGCAGCCGTCAAAATCGGTGTCCAGCGACAGCACCAATGCCCCATTGGCAATGGGTTGTATGAGTTGCGCGTTGGATACTTTCGCTTTTGGTAATAGAATGACGGCTGGAATTCCCGCAGCAGCGGCATAGGCCGCCAGGGCGGCGGATGTGTCACCCGTGGAGGCACAGGCAACCGCCTGGATATCCTTGCCATCCTTGCGCATCTGTCTGACAGCTGAGACCAGCACGGTCATCCCCAGATCCTTGAAAGAACCTGTGTGGCTGTTGCCACACAGTTTCAACCACAGGTCCGGTATGCCGATCTGATTGCCCAGCAGGTGGGCATTGAATAAATTTGTATTTCCTTCGAACAAGGAAATCACCCTGTCATCCTCGATCTGCGGGCAGACCCATTCCTTCTTGCCCCATACGCCACTGCCATATGGATAATCACGGGTATGCAGGCGCAGGTCGAACAGGTCCTTCCATTCTTCAGGGCTGCGGTTTTTCAGTGCGTCCATGTCATGTTCGACTTCCAGAAGCCCGCCGCATTCATCGCAGTGGTAGATCACGTCATAAATCGAGTAACGTTTTTTACAGCGGATACATTTATACCAGCAGTTGTAGCTCATGAATCACACTCCGAGGACATGGGTTTCGGTCTGGTGTATGGCACGCAAACCGGCTACAGCTTGTTCGGGAGAAGGCATGGAAGCTTCATCCGGTTTGTCTGAGATGCCAAACAGCAGCGCGCCCTGCGATTGCCATTGTTGAGCGATGTCGTACACCTCACCGGTCAGTACGATCTCTTCATTTAATAATATCTCAGGCAGACTGTCATCGGGCAGATGTCCCATGCGGCTGACAGTGGCCAGATATTCACAATAACGGAATGCTTTAAAGGGGGTGGGATCCCTTTGCGCATAGCTATCATAAAACAGCTCGTGCATCTTGCGGATACCCTGGGCGAAACCGCTCTTGGCGGCCTCGCTTTTAACGACCAGTTGATCGAAAGAAACCACTTCTTTATCGGAATACCATGCCAACAGTTGATTAAGATTGATCCAGCCACCGCTGAGCAGCAGGCAGATATAGACCAGGTAATCCTGGTTGTCAGCAGTCAGCAGGTGGAACTCGGGTTGGTTGAGTGTCTCGTAGTTCTCCTGGAATATGGGCAGATCGTAACCTTCACCCAGAACATCAGAGGCGATGGAGCGGGCGGCTTCCAGGCGGGCCTGGTCGATGACCCTGTCGTTTCGGCCGCGGGCGCCCAGGGCGGTTTTATCCATGTCGATTAAAACCACGCTGGCTTCATCCACAACGAAACCCTGCTCCATTAATAAATGTGAAAACGGCTCAATGCCTGACCAGCGGTTGGCTTTGTAGAGCATGTTCGACCCCATCTTTTCAGGGATTAAGCCGGGCGACCTGTCATTTTCTGAGCCGATGAAGGCCATACCCGGCCAATCACTGATGATCGAGAGGTTTTTGAAAGCGGTGCCGTCGTTCAGGCGTGTATCACCCACATAGATCAGGCGCGCAAGTGGTATGGAAGAATGGATTTTTGAGGCGGCTTGAAGCATAGCATGCAGCACCCGGGCATAATCCAGCGTGGTTTTTCGCGGGGCGTTGCCAGGCTCAATGCCCAGCTGGTGACGCAGCTGGGGCAAACCCGGCAAGTTGGCATCGATGGGGATCAGGTTTCTGTAGGCTATATAATCACCCAGAAGGGAACTCAGCGAAGCTCGTTTATTGAATTTCATTTGATATACCCCGCAGCAACCAGCAATTCAGCGTTCAATACCGAGCCTCCGGCTGCGCCGCGTATGGCATTATGGACCACACTCACCAATCGCAGATCGAGCAACGGGCAGGAACGAACGCGACCGACGGTTGTCACCATGCCGTGATCAGTGTCCCGGTCGCGGCGTGGTTGGGGCCGGTCAGGTTCGTGGCGCACGATCACCGGGTGGGCAGGCGCACTGGGCAGGGTCCAGGTCAGTTTGGGTCCTCGATACTTTTGTAAGGTCTCGATGGCTTCCTGTGGACTGGGCTTGTGTTTGAAACCCACCGACAGGCAAATCGTATGTCCATGCAACACCGGGGCACGGTTCGATTGGGCCGATATGATGATCTCAGCATCCACCCGCCTGCCATTCCGCATGCATCCCAGCAATGCGCGGCTTTCTCTTTCGATCTTCTCCTCTTCGCCCTGGATGAAGGGAATCAGGTTGTCACTGGCGTCCAGAAAAGGAACACCCGGGTGCCCCGCGCCGGAGATGGCCTGGAAGGATACTGCCATGAACCGCACGACCTCGTAAGCCTGGTGCAGGGGCTTGAGAGCCATGACGATGCCGGTGGTGGTGCAGTTTGGGCTGGTTACGATCAAACCTTTCCAACCCCGATTTTTATGCTGTTCTTCCAGTAAGGCGATGTGATCACCGTTGACTTCTGGAATGATCACCGGCACATCCGGCTCGAGGCGGAATGTGGCCGCATTGGAGCAGACAGCAAAGCCGGCTTCAGCCAGCCGCGGCTCGATCTGGCGCGCTACATCGACTGGCAGGGCTGAGAAAGCCACCCGGCCGGGTATGCTGGCATCCAGTGGCAGGATGGGCATTTCGTTGACATGCTCCGGGGGATTGCCGGGGATGACCCAGCGGGAGGCTTCTGCGTACGTGCGCCCGGCGCTGCGCTCCGAGCCGACCAAGGCGATGATCTCAAACCAGGGATGCTCGGCAAGCATTTGAATAAAGCGTTGACCGACAACGCCGGTGGCACCTAAAATTGCTGCGGGTATTTTTCTCATCGTGATTCACCAATATTTTTCTGGATCAGAGTCCACCTGCTGAAGGGTGGTGTGATCGATCAGGCTGGGCTTTTCTCCACCATTTCGGCATGTATGGCCTGCACGGCCCGGGCGGCGTCTTTGGCAGCCAGAACCATCGAAATGCTGAACTCCGATGATCCCTGGGCAATCGCAATCACATTGATAACGGCCTGGCCCAATGCACCAAAGATGCGGGCTGAGACACCGGGTGTCTCCCGCATGCCGGCACCGATCACGGTTAGTATCTCGATGTCATTTTGAGCCCAGATCCGGTCGATATCCCGGCGTATCAGTTCGAGTGCCATTTCGGTCTCGATTGAACGGAGTACGCCCGGAACGCTGTCTGTGGGGATGACGAAGCAGATTGACTGTTCCGAGGAGGATTGCGAAATCATCAAAACACTGGCACCTTCGCGGGCAACCGCAGCAAAGGTGCGGGCTGCGATACCGGGCACACCCAGCATTCCGCGTCCTTCAACATTAACGATGCTCAGGTTACGGATGGTGGTGATGGCGGTGGCCTTTCCGGGCTGGCTGTTGATGTCTTTGCTGACGCGCGTTCCGGGATGCGAGGGATTGAACGTGTTTTTCACCCATAACGGAATACCTCGCTCGATGATCGGGCGGATGGTCCTAGGGTTCAACACTTTTGCCCCAAAATATGCCATTTCAGCGACCTCACTATACGAAAGCGCTGGCACCACCCGGGCAGCCGGCACAAGACGCGGATCGGCGGTCATCACGCCATCCACATCGGTGTAAGTCCATACTTCAGACGCATCCAGGCAGGCACCCAATATCGCCGAGGTGTAATCACTGCCACCGCGGCCCAAAGTGGTGGTAATCCCTTTCTGGGTGGCGCTGATGAAGCCCGTGACGACCGGCGTCAGACCTTTTTCCAATATGGGTAACAGGTTTGCTTGAATGCGCGAACGGCTCAAATCCATCAGCGGGGCAGCGTCCATGAAGTGCTCATCGGTAACGATCAACCCGGTGGCATCCACTGGAATGCTGGGGATACCGAACGATTCCAGCAGAGCGGCAAAGATGCGCGCACTCATGCGTTCGCCCAGCGAGGTGATCGAATCGGTGCCGCGCGGGGTCACTTCACCCATCACATGTATGCTGTGACAGAAAGTGCGCAGATCCTGAATAAACTGGTTGATGGTTGTTTCCAGATTGTTACGGCCTTCGCTTTTGGGCAGCAATGCACGAATGGTCTCCTGGTGACGGCGGTGAATATCGTCAATCGTGGACCGGTACACCGTTTCATCACCTCCGGCAGCGTATCTGGCTGAAGTCAACAGCGCGTCGGTAATACCATTCATCGCGGATACCACCACGACCACATGTTTCCACTTTTGGATTTGGTCCTGGACAATTGCAGCCGCCTGTTTCAGGGCATCCACACTGCCCACAGAGGTGCCGCCGAATTTGATGGTTAGAATGCTCATGCCGTGTTCCTCAATTCCAATGGTTTCCGAAGCATATTAAATAAAAACTCTCATCCCTTCTGGGGCGAGAGTCTGTCAATCACGCGGTTCCACCCAGATTGATCCATAAAAGGATGGATCATCTCTGAAGACCGCTAACGGGGTCAACCGTTCGCCTTACTCGGGTTTATACCCTTTCTGGTCCAGGCTCACAGGTGGTTTTCATCCGGATTTTCGCACAGGAAATTTCAGCCGATGATTCCTGCTCTCTGCGCATGCAATCGCGATTACTCGTCCTGATCAACGCATTACTATTAAGTTGACTAATTATACTTCACAACTGCTGAAATTTCATATTGTCATGGTTTTTCAGAAACATTGATGACGAGAACACCTGAGATACTGAGCAGTATCGAGACCTGGATGTTGTTTTTTTCCAGGTCCACCGATATCAATTGCCCGCTCTGTGTTTCCATTCGATTTGTTTCTGCGAAACCATCAGCGATCAGTAACGCAATGTAATCAGGCACCAGCCGGTCATTACCAATCACACAGCTTATACTGTAATTTAACCCTCCGAGGGGTGTGACATTGTCGATCGTGCATCCATCCGGTGATGGAACCATCCCTTCCAATGGTGAAGGCCAACCTGTCACGGGTGAAGCGACCCGCCATATCGATATCAATACCAGGGCCGTTGAGGGTTGCATAATGGAGATTTCCAGATCATCCAGTCCATATATTTCCCCAGGGCCGACCATGGTTGAATTTGATTTTGGCAGATAACCTGCAGATTGCAGTGCCTGGGCGTAATCACCTGCGACAGCATCATCTTCCGGCCGGCAGGTGATTTGAAATCCTCCGGATGAATCAGATGCGGCTGATTGGAGAGCACATCGCTCTGGTTTTGGAACCACGTTGACCAGTTCGGCCGGCCACTCTGAACCGGCTGAGGCGGGGAGGCCGGCTGGAAAACCGCTTTTATAAATGTCATAGGTGATATCATCCTCGCCATAACTGATCTTCATGTGATATTCACCCCTGGTGATATCCACCGCATCATAGTCACCCTTTTTCAAGCGTTCTTCCGAGTTGTCTGGAAAACCCTCCCGAACATATACCTGATAAACAAGCGTAAAACCTTCTTCTTCCAGCAAACGCAAATATTGCTCAAGTTGATTCTTGGTGACATCCTCATAGAAAATCCGAACATGCGATCCCGGGGCGTCCATCACCAGCCGGATGTTGCCCTCCATCTCGGGAATGTCATCTGGAATGTAATCAGGCCATTCGGTTTGATACCAACCCGGGTCGAAGGATGGCTGCGAACCGGGTTGAGTCTCATCTCCAGGCCAGGGAAATACCCCGTCATCTGTATCCCGTGCGTTGTCAACCGATGCCCGGCAGCCTGACAGTAACACCGGGATAATTAATGAAATAATCGCCAGTTTTGTTTGAATAGCCATATCCTTATCCCTGCCCGGAATCCCAATTTATGATCCTTATTTCACATTCAGAATTGGTTACCAAATCATACCCGTTTGGGTATGATGAATTATACTCATGGCTTTTCTTCCTGAGCCAGCTTGACCAGTTGGTCCCGATCCAGGATTTCCAATTCAGTCCGGGTGATAGTGATCAAACCCTGATCGGCAAACCGCTGCAGGAAACGACAGACCATCTCACGTGTTGAACCGATGCGGGTGGCCATCTCATCCAGCGTGAGAGAACGCATCAAATGACCGGAAGTGTTCTGGTCGGGATAATTGATCAAGAGTTGAGCCAAACGTCCGGAAACACGTCGAAAAGCCAGACCGTCGATGATTTCACTTGCCTTGATCATGCGGATTGCCATGAGTTTGGTCAATTCCCAGGTCAGGTTGCCATTTTCAAGCAGGACCGGGAGGATCCTTTCCCGTGACCACAGAAATAGCATGGATTCTTGTTTTAATTTGAAGGTTGCGGGATTGGGCTCATTCTCAAGAAAGAAGGCCGGACCCCATAAAAGTTCTCCCGCGCTCAACTCCGTGATTGCAAGCCCGCGACCCTCACTTGATTCCTTTATCACTGAAACGATTCCATCCCCGATCATGAACAAATAAGGCCATACATCACCAAAATGGGTCAATATCTCTCCAGTATGGCTTAATTTGGGAATCGCCAGTTCCTCAAGCCTGCTCCTGGTGGTTGGGCTGAGTTGGGAAAAAACAGGGTGAACCAGAAGAAGTTCATGCAGTGAGCTGGTCATGTAATGATTATAAACCGATGTTGCGGTTATTAACTTAAAGCAAAGAATCGCGGGATTAATGATGGTATAAAACTATGAAGACATATCCCATACCCAGGAGGAATTAATGGAGTTCGCATCGAAAACCAATCGTGTAATATTGGCTGTTTTGGCTGTTGTCGTGGGTGTTTTTATGGTCGCGGTCGCGCCTTTCCTGTTACAGACTTCTCTGGAAAGGGTGATTGATGCCCTGATAAAGATTTCGGTGGAAAAGCCGTCATATGCCAGCGGTGTCTTGATCTTTTCCTTCCTTTTTCCCATATACCGGGGTTTAATCTTCATCGGCGGGATCATGCTGATCCTGCTGGCCGGTCCGATCGCCAGGGGAAAGGAGTGGACCTATCCGGTCGGGCTTTTGGCGGCGGCCTTCCCATCAATGGGGGGCATGTTCATGATGATGCCTTATGTCTCCTTCGTTGATGGTTTTCCCCTGCCAATGACTGTATCCCTGGCCGGGTTGACCTTTTTCTGGGCATTCATTCTGATGCGCAAGGCTGACAAATGGGTTAAATGGGCACAGATGCTGGCGCTGACATTTGCCGGGATGTTAAGCACGCATGCCTTGATCACAGGGACCGGAAACATGCGCATGCTGTTAACCCGCCCGGACAAACCGATGTATGCCGGTTTGGGTGAATGGGTGTTGGCCTGGTCAGCCCCGATTCAATGGGTTTGTGTCATCTTATTGTTGCTTTCGATCTATTTGATCGCCGCTCGTAAATTCTCAGGCTGGTGGTTGGCGTTGGTTGCGGTGGTATCTCTGGCCGCGATTGATATCCCGATGCAGGTCATCCGGCTAACGATGACAAGCTCAACTGCCTGGGATTATTCCTATGGATTGCCAATGATCATCGGCTTGCTGTTTGCACTTCTATTCCCGAAATTCAAAGCCGTTTTGGCTGGCCAAGAAGAGATGTGATGCAATCCAATTAATCATTAATCAATGACAAGGAGCAAATCGATGAAATACAATGCAAAACTGGGCGCCGGGTTGGCGATACTTGGGATCCTTACCAGTCTGGTGTTCTTTTACCTGATCGCCTACCAGTACAACCCGGTCATCCATGCGCATGAGAGCGTCGGGCGGCCAGACGAGGCAACTGCGGTCAGGGTGACCTTTGCCGTTCTCGGTTGGTTTGGTATCACCGCTGGAGCGGTCTGGGCGGCAGTCCTGTATGGCTTTTTACACGGAGAAAAATGGGCCTGGTTCTGGGGCGCAGTGGCTGCAACTGTTCAACTGCTGGCGGGCTTTTTCCCGATGATCCCGGCCAAGGATGGTGGTCTGACACCCCTGACCATCATCGTGTTCATACCCGCAGCGGTATTGTGGTTCGGCATGCTGTTTATCGGGGGTGTGAAGAAGAATATCATCACGCTGGCTTTTGTTGCCGGGTTGGTATATGTGCTCACCTTTGTGGATGGTGTCGCACCGATCGCCAAATTTCAATCCTCGCATGACGACCCCTTCTGGAATGGCATGTATGTGATGACGCAGCAGGTGAGTTGGTGGGGTGCTGCAGCCTGGGCGGTTTTCATCTTTGCCCTGTTGAAGAAAAGGTCATGGTCGATTCCAATGGGCATCGCAGCAGGGGTTATATCCATGATGGCCGGCTATCCGATGGGCATCCATAATGCTTTCGTTGAAGTACATCGCTTCTCCATGTTCCTGCCGGCCCCTTTGCTCGGCACGGCCCTGGTCATTTATCTTTTACTGCCCGGCACGCGCCGGATGATTGATGAGTGGAACAAATCCAGGGAAGCATAAAGCCAGGGAAATACAGATTCGATACCATACATCCCGAATAAGCGGACTTTACATGTGCATGCGCATCCATGCATACACCTTCGATAATATGAGTAAAACCCCGTTGCAGGAATATTTTCCGGCAACGGGGTTTGTTTTCTTGATGGTTGCTGTTTGTTGGATATGCTGCTGTCTGACGATTACTTGGTCTTTTTCATGGCCATGTCGGCTGCCACAGCGAATACCAGCACCGCGCCCGAGATGACATACTGCCAGGCGGATGGCACATTCATGATCTGCAGGCCGTTGGTCAGGCTGGTGATGATCAGTGAGCCGATCATCGCGCCGAAGATGGTGCCAACCCCGCCCAGGGTGGAAGTGCCACCCAGGATACAGGCTGCGATCGCAAAAAGTTCGTAGCCGCCTCCGGCCGCGATTGTACCGTAACCCACATAGGAAGCCATCACCACGCCAGATACACCGCACAGGAAACCCATTAGTACAAAGATGGTGAATGTGTTGCCCCGGATGTTGATACCGGAAAGCCGGGCAGCTTCCCGATTGCCGCCAATGGCATAGGTGTAGCGTCCCAACCTCGTGTTATTCGCAATATACGAAAAGATGACAACAATAATGATCAGGATCATGACCGGATTTTGAATACCTCGGTATACATTAACATAATAGACATATCCAAATACGAAGCCGGCCATGAGGGTGGTTTTCAACAGGTCCTGCCACATCGGGGCAAGGGTGATACCATATTTATGTTTTCGCTGCCGACCCATGAACATCGAGACGAACAAAACCACCGCGACAATACCGGCTATGATCCAGCCGGTTGTTTTCGGGATGTAATCCTGCGCGATGATGGAAAAAAGTGGCTGGTTGGCAGGGATCGTCTTGCCCACTGTGGCGATGAGAATCAGGCCGTTCAGGATCCACATACTGCCCAGGGTCGTAATGAAGGAGGGTACCCGCAGGTATGCGATGATCCATCCCTGGACAACTCCGTACAGGGTTCCCACCAGCAAACCGACTAAAACAGACAGGGCAGTCGTGAGCAGGGCTGGTGCGTCGGGCAGATGATCAGCCCAGAAGTACGCCTGAAAATAAGCAACAATAACAGAAACATACCCCGCCAGTTTGCCGACTGAGAGATCAATGTGTCCGGCCACAATCACCAGTACCATGCCGACTGACATGATGGCGGTGATGGTCATCTGGCGAAACAGGTTGGAAAAATTCTGGGGTGACAGGTAAATCCCATCCGTCTGGAAATAAAAGAGTATCCAGATGGCGATCATGGCCAGAACCAGTGCATAGGTTTGGAGGTTGTTCCGTATCGCCTGGCCAAACTGGGATGGGTCCTTCTTTGTGGTTGTCGTGATTGAAGCAGTTGATTTGGTCATATGGTCACCTTTCAAGTACTGGTTGGGATTCAGTGCCGGTTGCCAACGCCATGATCTTCTCCTGCGTGGCTTCAGACCTGTTGAGTGTGCGAACGGATTGGTTTTCACACATTACCATAATCCGGTCGCTCATACCCAATACTTCTTGCAAGTCACTGGAGATCATGATGATGGCAATACCTTTTTCGGCAAGATCGTTCATGATCTTGTAGATTTCGTACTTTGTACCCACATCGATGCCCCGGGTGGGGTCGTCCATGATCAACACCTTGGGTTGAGACATCAACCATTTGGCAATGACCACTTTTTGCTGATTGCCACCGGAGAGTGATTCTGCCATGGCATGCAGGTTGGGGGCCTTAATGGAGATACTCTTGGCATAATAGGTGCTTTCTTTCAACTCAGCGCTGTCATTGATACGGAACCATGAGGAAAAGCGACCAAGATTGGCAAGTGAGATATTCCGCAAGATGGATTGGATCGCCACCAATCCGTGCAACTTCCGATCCTCGGGCACCATACTGATGCCGTATAACATGGCCTGATTTGAGCTTTTGATCTTAATCTCGCGGCCTTCCATTTTTATCTTCCCCTGAGTGATCTTGCCATACTCACCGAACAAGGTCATCACCAATTCCGTGCGGCCGGAACCCATCAGGCCGGCAATACCCAGAATTTCACCACGGCGCAGGTTAAAACTGACTCCTCTTATGATCTCATCATTGCTGTCCAAAGGATTCTGGGCATGCAGGTCTTCCACTTCCAGAATGACCTCGCCTGGCTTGCGGTTACCCTTTGGAAAGCGTTCCTTCATTTCCCGACCCACCATATGCTTGACCAGGGCTTCCACGCTTAACCCTTTCGTGGGCTCAGTGATGATCATCTTCCCGTCCCGCAGGACCGTGATTGAATCCGTGATTTTGAAGAACTCCTCCAATTTATGGCTGATATAAATGCAGGTCACGCCATGTTTTTTCAAGCCACGCAGGATCTCCATAAGCTGGTCGGTTTCCGCCTCTGACAATGCGCTGGTGGGTTCGTCCAATATCAATACTTTGGCATTCTCCGAAAGCGCCTTGGCGATTTCGGTCATTTGCATCTTGCCAACACCCAGATGACGGACCAGGCTCCTGGCTTTGACATCCAGATGATATTTTTCCAATACATCCTGGCTGTCCGCATAAAGCTTATCCCAATTGATGATGCCTGCTTTTACAGGTTCCTTGCCGAGATAAATATTCTCACCGACGGTAATGCTGGGCACCAGGGTTAATTCCTGGTACACGATGGCAATCCCCTCTCCCACCGCCTGGTGGATTGAGCGAAGCTTTAAATCCTGCCCGTTATGCAGGATTTGCCCATCATAAGTCCCCCATGGATAAACGCCAGCCAGGATCTTCATCAGGGTGGATTTACCGGCACCATTCTCGCCACATATCCCGTGAATCTCACCCCGGCGAATGGAAAACGTAATATTATCCAATGCTGTGATCCCTGGAAATTTCTTGGTCACATTATTAAATTCGAGAATCACATCTTTTTCCATTGAATTTCCTCGACCTGAATTTTATAATTCCGTCAATAATACTTTATTTTATCCCGGCTCCCAAGGGCTGGGAGCCGGGAATATTAATGGTATTTGGTACTGATTTTACGGTTTGGCCGGGCGATCGGCTTCAGGGATGTCACGATAGACATCATCATAGGGCTGGAAACCACTCACCACGATCAATTCGTACACATTGCCCTTGTTGACCTGGATGACCGGCAGGAAA
>JAFGXF010000103.1 GCA_016936755.1 Anaerolineaceae bacterium
TGAAGGTAAAAATTGCCAGCAGGGATACAAAAGGGTTGACTCCCACGGCTTTGCGCATCACACGTGGCGCCAGGATACTGTTTTCAACCTGTTGAATGATCAATGTCGCCACGATCACCCATATCAACTTGGCTGGTGATAAGGAAAAAGCGATTATTGCTGCTGGAATAGCCCCCAGCAATGGTCCGACCATAGGGATGGCTTCCAACAATCCTGCCATAAGCGCCAGAACAAGGGCATTGGGCAAGCCGATCAGCAAATAAGTTACCAACGCCATGATCCCGATCGCCAGACAAAGGATACCTTGTCCGGCAATGAAGAAGCCAACCTTGGCTTCCATGGCTGAAACCAGCTCGTTCAGTTCCTCGCGCTGACTCTTCGGGATCAGCTGAAGAAAAGACTGAATGGTTCGGGGTCCATCCAGAATCCAATGATACGCCAGCAGCAGGACCGCAGTGATCATGAAGATGACTCTGGCTGTCGATGCCAGGTAACCCATGGCTTGTTCTGCAGAAGCCAACACCTCCTGTCCGGTTTGCTGCAAGGGCTCCAGAGTTGGTGATGTTGATGGGAGGAATCCACCCAGACCCGTAATCACTTGATTAGGATTAAACAACATCCACTCGCGCAGGCTTTGGTAATAGCCCGGCATGGCGGTGATGATCGCCGTGGTTTCTTTGATGATCAATGGGAATAGCAGAAGCCCGAAACTGACAAGCACAATTAAAAGTAACAGGTACACTAACAGTACCCCTGCCACCCGGTGAAGCCCCTTCCGATTAAGCCAGGTTACAAGAGGTCTTATCGCGGTCCCCACGATGATGGCGGTAAGCAGTATGAATATTACTTCATAGAACCGATAAAGAAGCCAAAACCCAAAAGCCACCAGAAGCAGGACAAGAGTCGCCCACATGACCCGCCGGAATGTCCAGTTATTAACTTGTGAAGATGGGTTGAATTCCATGCTCACTCCCAGGTTCTGCTTACTTTAATAAGCGAAGAAGGTGGTGGTGCCTTTCCTGGTGCCAACTCGCATTCTTTAATTTCGATGGTAAAAATGGCATCATGATGAAGAACATTGGACTACCTGCCATAATTATGCGCCTGTGGTAACCAGCGTTAGAACGACGACAAGTGCTACGAGTAGAAGAAGAGCTATCATTATGATTATTTGTTTGAGAGTTATTTTCCGGGGATCCAACCATTTCATGACCGGTCCATTCGATGACTTTGTTTTGGATTGCGATATATCTTTTAATAATTCAGCTACTTTTTCAGGTTGATCTATACGTGTTGCCACATCCGCCTGGGCAATGATCCCCAATATCTGATCCTTGTTGTCAACAACCGGAATGCGGCGTAATTGATGCGTTGACATCGCATTCAATGCTACTTGCAGATCATCCTCCGCGCGGCATGTTACCACTTTGTGTGTCATCACCGTCTCCACTGTTGTGGTTTTGTTATCGCGCCCTTCGGCTACGATCTTCAAGGCCAGATCCCGATCGGTCACGATACCGATCAGCTTTTTGGTCTTCATGTTCTCAACAACGGGGATCGAGCCGATATTCTCATGGCCCATCATTTGTGCCACTCTATCCGCTCCGTCATCCGGCACACAACAAACAGGATTTTTCGTCATTACATCAACACATTTTTCCATAACTTCCTTAATAAATACTCGAAACCAGCAATTTTCAGTTAAGCGCGTGAGAGGCTGTCTGATAGACTGCCTCTCAGGTTTACATTATATAGCGATGGGTTTACACAATACCCAGATAGTTCAGAACGATCAGCAACAAGGCGATAACGATCAGAACATGAATCCAACTGCCTGTTTTGGGAAACTTTGGGCTGAGCCTTCCACCAAAAGCACCGAGCAACCAAAGAACTACGAGAATAACCACAATTGTCCACAACATGAGATTTCTCCTTTTGTTTTTAAATAATTCACCTGGTCACACGACCGGGTGTTTGACCACTTAACGGTTCAGTATGAGAAAAATACCAGCTGCAATGGCGAGGATTGCCAGTATCGCGCTGAGGCCGCCAATACCAAGTAGTGTTACAAATCCCCAGGCGATCAGGAAGATGGCCAACAACAGCATGCCTATGTTTCTGTTAAATTTCATCTTGATACTCCTCGTTACCTATCTGTCATAATCCAGGAAAATACCGGCCTTTGCCTGTTCTTCTTCAGTGAGATCAAAGTATCCGATCAGGCTCCTGGCCAGGCTTATAATGGTCTTTACCCAGGAGGAAACAGATCCCGTTCGGATAATGCCCGTTTTATATCGATCAGCTGGAGTACTCATTGTTTGACCGGTTATTGAGGTGTGTGTTGATCGGTGGTCCTGGTTTCTGTAACTGCCACCACCGGCCCACGCGGGCGGTAAAAGATCACCCAGACGATTCTTTCGATTGCCCAGGCGACCAGGGCATACACCACCATGGCGATGAAGGACGGGATTTCGAGCACCATGTTACCTGCCGATGGGGTCCCGGTCAGCCCTGTAAATGGCTTCAGGAAAAGCTCTGTGAATCCATAGATAAAGGTGGCGATCGGGCTGGCTGCATTGGCGCCGATCAATTTCAGTATGATTCTTAGCGCAATCATTGCTTCGAGAATTCCGAAGAACAACCAAACCAACTGCGTGGCTTTAAAGCTAAAAATACGCCGTTCCCGTTCAGGTTCCTTTTGTGTCGTCTGAACTTCGGATATTCTTTGATTCGTCATTTTGACCTCTTGCAGATAATTTCCAGTGATGGATGTAGGATCCACACTATTTTGGTTTGGCAGGGGAGCAATGGCGCTCCCCTGCGCGATTTACGCTTTGATTGCCTAAGGTGCAGTGGCTTGCTTGTGTTTATACTCTGCGACGGAGCAGATGAACGATCGCGATCACGATAATGGCACCCAGCAGGGTCACCAGCATGGTTGGGATGTTAACCGCATCATTGATCGTACCGACTTTGAATATGGGGCTGAGGAAGTATCCGGCCAGGAATGCACCCACGACACCAACAACAATATTGATCAGCAAGTTTGCGCGGTCCTTCATGATTTCGCTTGCCACCCAGCCGATGGCCGCTGCAGCTACCAGGTAAATTAAGATATTCATTTTTCTCTCCTATATAATTGTCTTATTTGCACGGATAACCGTGTAAATTTATCGGACGCTTGCTCCTCCTCAGAGGAGTAAGACCTGTGGATTTGCTCAGATAATTACCTGAGCGAGGGTTCGGTTTTGCTTTTCATACTGGCCTCAAACTCGGTAACCCGTTTATCGATTTCATTGACTGCGCGTTCGCGGCTGTAGCCATACTTTTCCTGGAGCAAACCGGCCAGGACATCGACCTTTCCTGCGGCGCGATCCAGGTCGTCATCGGTGAGTTTGCCCCACCAGGCTTTGGCCTCGCCTTTGATTTGTTTCCACCTACCTTCGAAGATATCTTTGTTCACATTTGGCTCCTCCTGATCCTTTGAAAGCTGTCCCTGTTTAGGCCGGCGCTCGGGGCAGCTTCTTGCGCCGGTTTTTCAATTACATCCTCTCAGCTGAATGATATTAGATGACCGACAGGCTCGCAGCGACGGTTCGCAATCGTTCGGCCACCCGCTCAGGCGTTTCACCTTTACTGATAAATGCATCGGCACCGGCGGAAAGTGCGGCTTGCTGACGGGCAGTCAGATGGCTGATGAGGACTATGACCAATGCTGCCGGGCAGGTGTCTCGCAGTGTTTGAAGCGCCGCATTGGGTTCACTGGGGAGCAGGTCCCAATCCACCAGCAGCATCTCTGTATTGCAGGCAGATGCCGCTGTCAACGTGGCTGACCAGTCAGCCGCTTCGCCAACCACTTCCATATTCATATCCAGAAGCAGCAGACGGAGGGCCGAGCGTTCTTCGGGTCTGGCATCGGCAATTAACACACGGGTCATGATTTCATCGTACATCAAAACCCCACTGGTCACATCCATCGACCGGGGAGTGTTTGCCTCCGCCACTTGGGGGAGATGTAACGCTGTCTGGAGCTGGAAGGATCCAGTCACCTGGTGGGAGGGTATGACCAACATCTATCGATTCTCCAGACAATGGAAAGCAATACTGCACCGGAAGGTGGGGCGCAGTATTGCTTATTCAAGTTCAGCAGGCTTTGGCAGTATGGCAACTACGCTAAGCGGATAAGGCGATTAGCATTCTCCTGTGATAGGTGATTCCCGATTGGACAAGATCAAATAACACTAACCAAAGGATTGGATATCGATCACTCTTCAATAATGAAGGTGACTTTCATGGTGACACGATATTCCTCGATCTGTCCCTCACTATCGAGCATGATCTGTTGGTTCTTGATCCATGCGGATTTGAGGTTTGTGAGTGTTTTATGAGCGCGCGAAACGCCTGTCTTCATTGCTTCGTCAAAACTCTTTGGAGAAGAGGCGATAATTTCGGTTACTTTTGCGACTGACATGGGATAACTCCTTTTATATGTTTCGTAATTTATTTTATACCTTCAGGAACTGAGCACGAAGTATGCCCCGACGGCGATGAATGGCAGGAGCAGGGTCAGTACTTTCGTTCAGCAACCCTTCTTGGTTGTAGAGATTTCTGGTATATCGAGCCCCTGGCTCGTTTGGCGTTTATCACTAGTGCGGTTGGAGCCCTTAACATAATCTGACTTTAGATCGTGAGACCGCTTTGCTTTCGATCCCTTTTTAACTATATGACTCCCTGAATGTTTTGGCATGACCGTCCTTTTTCATTTATTATTTAAATCCGGGGTGTACCGGATGCTTTGCGGGCTGCCGCTTTCAGCCTCCTTGTGTGTATGCGTTTTCCCTTGGAAGGTCGTTTGGATTCATTCGCTTTCAACCGGGTAGGTTTTGTCGTCATGAGGATCATTTCCTTTTCTCTTCTTCTAATCGGGCATTTAATAAATGAGCATTAAGAACATTCATTACCGGGTATTTGATTAAGTACCTCCGGCTTACAGATAATTTACTCGTGCAGGTAATCCTGAAAATCAAACGGATCATATTCACATTTATCATATGACATACTTGCCCCGGTCACATCCATCATATGGGTGGTGTTTTCCTCCTCCATTTGGGGGAGGGTAGCAGAGTCGGAATTTATTTACTATCTTGGGAAAAAGGCATCAGCTGGTTACTGGCTAACAGGGAACTTCCCCGCCATATCCAGAGATGAGGGTGTAAAGCGCCAGGCTATTTGGTTGAGATGGGTGGGTCAGGGAGCGATATGATTGCGCAGCGCAAGCGTTACGGCCTCGGTTCGGCTGGCAACGCCTAATTTGGACAGGATGTTGCTGACATGGGATTTAATGGTGGATGGACTGACGCCCAACTTTCCTGCGATCTGAGTATTGTTTAAACCTTCGATCATCAGGGTGAGGACTTCACGCTCGCGTTCCGTCAGGTCCAGGCCAGGTGCAGGTGGCTGGTTGGTGTTTTGCACCAGGGCTTGCGCTGCCTCCGGTGAAAGTGTTGCACGCCCGGCATGCGCAGCCCTGATGGCACGAGCAAGCTCGTCAGCAGAGACATCTTTAAGCAGATAACCAATAGCACCGGCTTCCAATGCATCCTTGATCAGCGTCCCCTCTTTGAAACTGGTCAACGCAATGACCTACACCTTGGAATATTTCTGACGAATGGCGCGTGTGGCTGCCGCACCATCCATGACGGGCAGAACCATATCCATCAGGATTACATCCGGTTCGACCTCAGCACAAAGTTGGATGGCAGCCTCGCCGCTTTCAGCTTCCCCAACCAGTTGCAAATCATCGTAAA
>JAFGXF010000104.1 GCA_016936755.1 Anaerolineaceae bacterium
CCGTTGATCGTCGACCTGCTGCCTGACCCGGGTATGGATGACGATCATGTGCTGGCGATTTTCAAACAGGAGAATTGCCTGGGGGCGGTGGCGAAATCCAATTTTGCTGGCTTGCGCTACCGTGAACCGGTCTATCGGACGATGCGTGAATTGGTCATGTCGTATTTCGAGGATTTCTATAATGTTAACGGGTTGCGTACTTTACGGTACTATACAGTGACAGTTGATCTGACACGATTTGACCGAACCGGTTGGATGTGGGATGATAGCGGCTGTGATGTGATCGAGGAAGCCCTGAAGCACCTGCGGAAATACCGCTTGATCAGCCCGTCACAGGCCAGAAACCTCCATCTCATGGATGAGCTTTCATATAAATCCGGCACGATTGCCACCAACCCGGATGGGTTGTATCAACCGAAAGCGTCATAAACGTAGGGGGGCTTTCTAAGCCGCATTTATGGGAAAACCAGATTAGGCGGGATGGGCCTGCTCGCAACGGTCGCGGCATCCCCCGGAGTGCCTCACTTTAGCTCGGCCCACCCGGGGGAAATCCTGCCCTACGAGGAAACGAATGAAAAAACTCAGCCCCCTCTATCAGCGTATCTATGAGATCGCGGCGCAGGTGCCATACGGAAAAGTGGTCAGCTATGGGCAGATCGCCCGCATGGCCGGCTGCGGGCCGCGTGTGGTCGGTTATGCCATGGCCGCATTGAAGAGTGGCAGCCACCCTGATATTCCCTGGCAGCGCGTGATCAACAGCCAGGGCAAGGTCAGTGTGCATGGTGATGGGGTGGGGAATGCCATGCAATTCGAATTGCTGAAAGGGGAGGGCATCCGGTTCGATGAGGAAGGACGGGTGTCAGGTGTGGGGTTTTGGTGGCTTGGGAAACCTTGAAGTGTCTACTCACTCGGGATCGCCATTTCGTGCGGACTTTTATTCGTCATGCCAGTTACCATCAACCGGGCATAGATAATCAAGGTTCACAGGAAAGTACGCTGTAAATTTCACTGTTGTATCGGCGGTTTCTCGAACATCACATCGGTTTTTGCCTGCTTCAGACATGACCGGACCAAATGATGCCTGCCATTCCGCATTCATCCAGGGTTGCAGGATGACGATTGTATTGGCAGCCTGTATTTCATTGAGCTGTTCCTGGTCCAATGGATTCCCGGTCATGATGATGCGCTTTAGCTGTGATCTTGATCGGGGTGAATGATATAAGTTCTGCAGCAAATGCATCCCATCGATACCCCAATGCTCATCGGTTATGAACAAATAGGTCGGATTGTGTTTGCCCGGATCATTATCCATTCGCATCGATAGTCGCAGAAAAACAGTCTCAAAGGAATGCCCTCCTGCGTACCGTTGAGGAAACACCAGGTGAACCTGGGTTAAATTTGATACAACCACGATGGCCATCATTGCTGACATTAAACCTGTATGTAAGCGGGGTGACTTGCTTTGATGTGAGATCCAATTCACCACCCAGCTGATCCCAAAAGAAGCAAATGATACCCACCAGGGAAGGAGCATGATCATGCGCGTGTTCGGAGGGAACATCCTGCCATGTGAAGCCCCTGCCAGGAATAACATCAAAACAAAACTGATGATCCAGAATAGTGCGAATTTATGCTTTCGTAAATGTGCGACCAGCCAACCCAATCCAATGGGTATCCACATTGCGCTGAAAGGATCGACATGCGCTACTGTGATAAAGTGCGATTCCTCTATCATATATAGATAAGCAAAGAGGGAATAGATCATCTCAGCTGCGAAGTAAAAGCCAATTCCGTGTAAAGCGGTATTATCCGGGTAATGGATGAATAATCCCTCCAATTTACTGGAACCATAGAGTGGTTGGAATACTAACGGCATTGCGATGATACAAGTCATCGCGACCGCCGATACCCAGCGGATAAAAGCCGGTTTGCTTTTCGGAAGATCAAAGAGTGCCATCAGGAGGATGGGCAGGGGAAGCGCATACAGCACAGCTGGGTATGAGTAGAGGCCAAACCCCATTGCCGAACCAAGCAAGGCATACACCAGGGTGCGATGTGAGAGAACCGCTTCAGCAGCCAGCCACAGGATCAAACTGAGCATGAAGAAGGCTTGTGGATTATCGTATCCGATTTTTCCGAAGTTCATCAGATAACTGGAACAAGCCAGCAGTCCCGAAATGATCAAGGCTGTCTTGTTAGTTGTAAATTTTCTAAAGAACAGGTAAAAGCACACAACAGCAGCTGACAGTATCACCGGGTTTGAGATGCGCCACCCAAAATTGCTGTTCCCAAATATTTTCAGAAAAACCGATTGGAAAAGGGACACAAGAAACGTGTGTGTGCCAAAGACCCCTGAAACGGAAAAGAATTCCTTCCCGATTTCCGATATTGGTTTCATTGAAATATACGAAGCAATATTGAAGAAACCATGTTCGTCACCGATCACGGTGTAAAGCCAGGAATCCATCCCCCATGCATAAAGGAGTAATGCGCCCAAACTCACCCAAAGGATCACGGGTATTTTTCGATACCAACGGTGCATGATCACACCGATTATCGCTATCAATATCACGACGGCTCCGGGTTGATGACTCTCTTCACCGAAGAAATATTGCAACAATACCAATGCAGCTGCAAGAACATTGCAATAAGCCACAACCCAACCTGCATTTTTGACCAGGATTTGCCTGATATGTGTTAATGGATACTCTTTAAGATACCATCCGGATAATAAAAGCAAGGCAATAACCAATACTTCGATCCCGGGTATTGTCTGCCGGATAAGTGATGTGAGCATATCCACGATGAAACCCAACCCGGCAAAGATGAAAAGACCCATACTGATATGGCTTTGGGATTTGGGGAGGTTGATATGTGGCATTTCACTGGCAGGTATTTCGGTAATAATATCCGGGAGTTTCTCCCTGTTCAGCAGCGCAAGCATGCTGAAAATATAAATGGAAAAAACAAACATCGGGAAAATAACGATGAAATAGGTGGGCAGCGAAAGGTGTTTCAAAAAAGGGATTGTATACCACCAAAAACCAATGATGGCATCAAAGTTTGGGTGCATCAACCAGCGATGATAAATCACCAGCCCGACTGGAATAATTACCGCCATCAGACCCGCGCAGATATCTGCATAAATAAAATACCGTCGATACGAGAATATCTTATTCCAGAGTTTCACCGGATAAACCATTCTATGTGCGCCTTTTGAGTTTGGAACTTCTTCCTAAATCTCACGCAGTATTTCGAAGAGTTGATGGAGGTCAATCACATCTTCCGGATGATCATGTTGACCATGTGCGTGGTTATTCACCAAACATAAGGAAACAAACGATAACGTGTTTTCCGGGTGTATTCTTCATACCCGGATAATTCTGCCTGAAGAGTTTGATCCTCAAGATAAGTCCTGAGTATGTAACCTGCTGCAACGAGTACGGCCGGGATGAATCCCCAGGAAGACCCAAGCATTACAGGCGTTGCCAGGTTGAAGAGGATGGCACCCAGGTACCCGGGATGTCGGATGTGGTGATAAGGTCCGCTGCTGGCGACTGTTTGACCGCGTTCAGGCTGCAGGCGGACGGTTGTGGTGAAGAAGGCATTGGCAGCCATGGACCAGGTCACGATCGCAAAACCCAGGGCTGTAAAACCAGCCGCGGTCCACTGCCAGATAAACGGGATTTCCGGCTGCCAACCAAAGCGGAATTGCCACCCCGATATGATCCAGACAGTAAATGGTCCGTACGCTGCCACAATGCGCAAGAGGATTTTATCCCATGATTTTACATTCTGGCCGAGTTTGGTGCGCTCATCCAAAAGGTCAGGGTGGCGCGGTGCGACGACGATGGCTGTGGCGATGTCGAACAGCAGGAAGATGGCTATAAAGAGCCAGGCCATGATCCATTTCATGGTGCCGGCTGAGAGGAAGAGAATGAAAGCGAATATGGCCTTGGAAAACAGGGCTTTTACGATCCAGAGGAGCATGGTCTTGATCATTTTTATCACAACTTCGATCCGACCGGACAAGAAGGATTCAGGAATTTCAACCGTGTTTCTTGACGGCTTTCAATTGTTTCTTGATGCGTTTGATGAAATCCTTGTTGTTTTGGACGTTAACATCGTTTTCAGCCAGCTTAAGCGCCTGTTCATAAGCTGCCCGGGCACCTGTAAAATCACCCAGGCATTCATTCATATAACCCAGGTTGTAATACACTGGGGCGCTGCCGGGGCGTAATGCAGCGGCAGCCTGCATGGCTTGTTTTGCATCCCCCGTTTTCCCCAAATTCTGCAGGCTGTCTGCCAGGAAGAAGTAGGCGCTGAATATCTCAGGGTCGAGGGCGATCACTTCCTGGTAAGCCTGGGCTGCCAGCACGTACTTCTTTTGTTGGTAGTTGCTGGTGGCTTCATCGAGTGCCCTCTGGATGTCTTCAGCCAGCGGCTGGTAATCTGTGTTATGTTCACCACAGCCCGGGCACTTTTCTTCATGCAGGCTTACTAGGCCCCCGCATTTTGTACAAATCGGCATGAATATTCCTCAAATGATGATATTGACACGATTATATCGTATGGAGCATCTCTGGAATGATACCGGTTAGCGACGATTGACGCTTAGCAGGATGATCGCTGCAAGAACACAAATGGCAATGATGATGATACCGGATACGCGTGTTGCAGGGACTTCATCTGATAATGGGATTTCCATTGTTGCAGTGGCGAAATCCTCCATTGTGGCTGTTGCCGCTGCGACTGTTGCGCTTGGTTTCACAGTCGCGCTGGGCGTTGCGGCCTGGCGAATGAGCAGTTTCTGTCCCGCATAAATCTGGTCTGGGTTGATTTGATTGATCGTGGCCAGATCGGTGACCGACAAGCCATACGCGCCGGCTATGCCGATCAGGGATTGACCATAACCGATCACATGGTAGAGCGAACCATCCGGCAGCGGCGTGCTGATGATGATCGGTTCAAAAACCAGCGATGGGTCGATCCCAGGCGTGGGACCTCCTTCTGGCGTCCAGGTCTGGCGGGTGGGCAGTGGGTACGTGCCTGAAGGCCAGCCTGCATCCATGGTGATGTAAACCCGGTTATTACCAATCACCACACCAGCACCCACATCCTGGTATTGGGGATTGATCATGGTGTTCATATGCGCTTCATCTGCCCAAGCATCGTATATCAACCACATCATGACATCCTGAAAACCCAGCGTGAATACAGCGATATTCTCTGAAACCCGCCCGCTGTAACCGGCAGCCAGCGCGCGCTCATTGGCTGTATTTCCACCCGGACCGTAGTGGGTCATGGTCTGGATCGAAGCCTGGTATTCACTATGGGCCTGGGCGGAGGCCATCAGGCTGCCATCTATGTTGAAATCAGGCAAACCATATTCTGCTCGCAAGGCATTCACCGCACCGATCAGGTCATAGGCGTTAAATGGAACGGATTGTGCTTTAACTTCGCTGGATGCGGGGGATTGCACCATGACAAGAAAAAGAGCCAGCAGGAGGGATATCATGCGCTGGAGATGCATGACATAATTATAAAGCCTGAACCATTACCATTCGATGACCAGCCTGGATCATGAATATTCAGGATTCATTTGGTAAAATCTATTCTAATCGGGAGGTATTGGATGAGTAGACGACTGGTTCCGGGTTGGCTTTGCATTTTAATCCTGGTAGTCCTGCCTGCTTGCAACTCGAGTGGAGTGCCAACAGAGGTTCCCATCGAGAACGGTCGTATCGTTTTCTATTCCGGCAGGAATGGAAACGATGATATCTTCAGCATGGCAGCTGATGGCAGTGATCTGTTACAACTGACGGATCATCCGGCTGGAGATACCTGTCCGGCATTTTCACCGGATGGCAGCCGGGTTGTATTCAGCTCCACCCGGGATGGCAATGAAGAACTGTACCTGATGAATAGCGATGGCAGCCATCCAATACGTCTGACCGATACACCTCTGGATGAGATTCAGGCAGTGTTTTCCCCGGATGGCCAATGGATAGCTTACAGCGCCTATGCCCCCGATGATTGGACAAGTTCAGATATCTTCATCATGACGGTTAATGGTGATGACATACGCAAGCTGACTGACGCGCCGGGCGAGGATGCGCGGCCGGACTTTACGCCGGATGGGTCGCAAATATTCTTCAGTTCAACACGGGATGGGAATTATGAAATTTATGTCATGGACGCAGATGGGACCAATGAGGTGCGCCTGACAAACAGTGCGATTCATGAAATATTTCCACAGGTGTCACCGGATGGTAAGAAGATCGTTTATGCTGCCGTGCAGATGTCTGTCTCCAATCAAATCCATGTCATGAATTTGGATGGCAGCGGGGATGTGCTCCTGGAACAACCTGGCAGGGTGAATGAAGGGGCTAACTGGTCACCCGATGGTAAATTTCTCGTCTATCAGAGCAATCGAGATGGCAACTATGAAATCTATATTATGAGTGCTGACGGTGCAGATCCAAAACGGTTAACACACGAGAGCACTTGGGATGGTTGGCCGGATTGGGGTAGAAAATAGTGATTATCATTCAGAGCAAATTCATCGGGTCTTCCTCTTTTAGACGGTCTTGAGTGCGCTGGCTGAAAAAGGAATGCCATCCGGAAAGCGCGATTCCTGAGCTGTATAATCCTTTACCGGAGCAGAAATGATTTTTTTATTCTGATGATATGATCACCATCTGGTAAACTTTGTTCCAGGCTCAATTGACCTAATCCATGAAATGAAAATCAATTCGATATTTACCCAGACTCCCCACCGCCGTTATAATCCGCTGACCGGCGACTGGCTGCTGGTATCGCCCCAGCGCAGCCAGCGACCATGGCTCGGCCAGGTGGAAAAAGCCCCGGCAGTTGGCCTGCCCTCCTATGATCCCGATTGTTACCTCTGTCCGGGAAACAAACGGGCAGGTGGGGTGGTCAATCCGCACTATACGAGCACCTTTGCATTCACCAATGATTTTTCCGCCCTGCTGCCCGACATACCGGAAGTCGCCATCACGGATCAACCCTTGTTCCGGATCGAAACCGAGCGGGGGATCTGCCGGGTGGTTTGCTTTTCACCCCGGCACGATCTGACATTACCCGAGATGAGCCAACAGGCAGTGGAGCAGGTGGTTTCAACCTGGACTGAAGAGTCGATTCAGTTGGGTGAACGGGAAAAGATACACTACGTCCAGGTCTTTGAGAACAAGGGGGTCATGATGGGCTGCTCAAACCCACACCCACATAGCCAGATTTGGGCGACCGGGAAGATTCCAAATGAACCAGCGTGTGAGCTCGCCACGCAAAGTGCTTATTACCGCCAGAATGGAAGGCCACTGCTGCAGGACTACCTGAATGAGGAACAGCGTTTAAGCGCGCGTATCATATTCAGTAATGCTCATTTCACTGTACTGGTGCCGTTCTGGGCTGTCTGGCCGTTTGAAACATTAATGATCGCGAACCGTCCGACTGCGACCAGCCTGGCGGACCTGACTGCGGATGAGGTCAGCGGGTTGGCAGAAGCCATGCGGCACATCACGACCCGCTATGACAATCTGTTCGAAATCCCCTTTCCTTACTCGATGGGATTCCATCAAGCGCCCAGCGATGACCAAAAGCATCCCGAATGGGTGCTGCACGCTCATTATTACCCCCCCCTGCTTCGCTCAGCGACCGTTAAGAAATTCATGGTTGGCTATGAAATGCTGTCCATGCCGCAGCGCGATATCACGCCGGAATCCTCGGCCAGCCATTTATGCAGGCTGCCTGAGACGCACTACAAAAGCAGGGAAAAATGATGAATCCTCGCGAAAAGGCACTGGCGGAATTCCAGAAGCGGTTCGGTTGGAAGCCGGATTTCATTGGACGTGCGCCCGGACGTGTCAATCTGATGGGCGAACATGTGGATTATAACGATGGTTTTGTACTGCCGGTAGCCATCGATCGTACAGTTGCCATCGCTTTTAGCCCATCGGATGATGATTGTTCGACCATCCTGGCGGCGGATTTTTCAAGCGAGATCGAACTGGATCCGCACCATCTTGCGGCGCGACATGACCGTCATGGGCAGACGTTAGCTGGTTGGGCATTATACCCGGCCGGCATTCAGTATATCCTGCGTGAAGAAGGGCTCTCGGCACCTGGCATGCGGGCGGTTGTATCAGCGGATATTCCATCCGGCGCCGGGTTGAGTTCTTCGGCGGCCATTGAGTTGGCATTCATGATAGCCTGGCAGACTCTGGGTGGCTGGGAACAGCAGGCTGCCAAACTGGCTGTTCTGGCACAACAGGCCGAAAACCAATATGTCGGTGTGCGCTGCGGCATCATGGATCAGTATGCATCAGCCTGCGGCCTGAAGGGGCATGCCATTTTCCTGGATTGCCGCGACCTGACCTCGCGTCCTGTGGCACTTCCACCGGATCATTCTTTCGTCATTGCTGACAGCGGTGTCCACCATTCGCTGGCAGCTGGAGCATATAATGACCGCCGGGCAGCCTGCGAGGAAGCTGTTCGTCTGCTGCGTGAGTGGTTGCCGGATATTCGTGCGCTGCGCGATGTTTCGATCGACGAAGTCGAAAATTATGCTGCAAGGCTGCCGGATGAAGCCCGGCAGGCTGCACGGCATGTGGCGGGAGAGATCGAGCGTACCCGGCGGGCGGTCGAGCAGTTGGAAGCCGGCGATGTAAAAGGTTTCGGTAGCCGGATGTTGGAAAGCCATGCCAGTTTACGGGATCTCTACCAGGTTTCCTGTACCGAATTGGACACCTTGGTGCGTATAGCCATTGATTTACCGGGATGCCTGGGTTCCAGGCTGACCGGCGGCGGTTTCGGTGGTTGCACGGTCAACCTGGTTCAGACGGAACTGGTGGATGCTTTCATGGACGGGCTGAAACGCCGGTATCAAGCGAAAACCGGCATCCGATCACAAGTGACGATCTGCCAGGCTGTCGACGGGGCAGGGGTCGTCAGGTTATAGAATAGACGAAGGCCCATTCATTCCACCATTATGGAGACTATTGTGAAAAAAATTCGATTATCGGTTACATTATTAATACTGGCAGGGGTGATCTTGAGTTGTAGCCTGTTTCAGCGTCCGGTAGTCACAGAAGGTCCACCCTTTGAGGTGTGGACCCCGACCAGCGAGGTGCCGGTCGTGGCTACTGTCGAAGTTGTCGGGCCAACCACGGAGGTCATTGCGCCGACACTGGAAATACCCGCCTATACGCGCGCCCAGATTGGCACCTACCAGAGCATCTGGGTGACTTATGATCCGGGATCGTGGAATGCCATTCCATGGATCGTGAGTACCACCAACCAGGCCGGTGAGGCGGTTCAACAACTGGTGCATTTGACCTTCGCAGGATGCAGTCTGCACGACAACCTGGGTCATGGCGTCCCGGATTTCTGGTCCTATGCCGGATTTACCCGAGAGATCGGCGGGGTGGTCTTCTCGATTGATCAGTGGACGAACGTGAATACCAACAACCCGGACCTGGTGATATACCAGTACCCGGCCGGGGAGATGACCAATGACAGCCGGCGGCTCGAACTGGAAACCGGCAGCCAGCCATTTGACTGCATTGCGGTTGCGGATGGTGTCCTGGCGTTATCGATTCCGGATCTGATTCCCTAGGAGGTTCACATGCATTATCGGAAATTTGGCAAGCTGGACTGGCAGGTATCTGCGCTTGGATTCGGTTGCATGCGCTTGCCGGTCGTTAAGGATGTGAATAAGAATATCGACATACCGGAAGCCACCCGCATGGTGCGGCATGCCATCGACGGGGGTGTTAATTACATCGATACCGCCTGGCCGTATCACGATGGTAAAAGCGAGGGGTTCGTCGGTGCTGTGTTAAAAGACGGTTATCGGCAGAAGGTCAGGCTGGCTACCAAGATGCCATCCTGGCTGATCGGAAGTTATGTTGATTTTGACCTGTACCTTAACCGGCAGTTGAAGCGACTGAAGACCGGGACCATCGATTTCTACCTGTTGCATGCCTTGAACACCGACCGCTGGACGAAACTGCGTGACCTGGGTGTCAGGGAGTGGTCTGAAAAAGCCATTGCATCCGGACGCATTCAGTCCATCGGATTCTCATTTCATGACAACCTGGACTGTTTCAAACAGATCGTGGATGAATACGATCGTTGGGATTTTTGCCAGATCCAGTATAACTACATGGACACGGATCGACAGGCTGGCACGACCGGTCTGAAATACGCCGCTGCCAGAGGCCTGGCAGTGGTCATCATGGAACCGCTGCTGGGTGGCAATCTGGCCCGCCCGCCTGAACCGGTGGCCGAGGTTTTTAGTAATGCTGACCCGAATCGAACCCCTGCCGATTGGGCGCTGCAGTGGTTATGGGATCAGCCTGAGGTTTCGGTGGTCCTGAGCGGCATGTCGACCTTTGAGCAGGTGGAGGGCAATCTGGCCAGCGCCGGTCGATCGGGCATTGGCAGTATGACTGCAGAGCACCAACAGGTCATCGGGCAGGCGCGCAAGACCTTCGAAGACCTGTATATCATCCCCTGTACGAATTGCCAATATTGCCAACCCTGCCCGAACGGGGTCAATATTCCAAAGCTCTTTGAGTTGTTCAACAGCGGGGTGGCTGCCCAACAGATGTGGATGTCGCATATCCTGTATAACAAGCTGGAAGCCGAGGAACGCGCCAAAAGCTGCGTGGATTGCGGTGAGTGTGAAGAGAAATGCCCACAGGCCATCCCGATCAGCGATTGGATGCCTTATTTACACAAAGTGCTCAGTGAAAAGGAAAAGTACGATGGGCGTAAGCTGCCCGTCTGATCGTAACCTTGGGAGCCACCATTTTATAGGGTGGCTCCTTCATTAAAAATATATCTGTAACTTATGGTATAATCCTTCCGCCTGACAATTTTGAATTCCTCCGTGCAGCGCCTTGAACCCTCGGGGTATATTCGGAAAATCAAGATCTTGGGTAAAACTAAACAAAATAGATAATCGGTCATGGATTGGTAGCCTGCTGCACTATCAATTGAAATTATTCGACCCATTATTTCAGTCGTCTTTGCAGCTGTTATTGTTGAGCAATGCTCAATCCCCCTGACATGCGCTTGGCTTCTGAAAAGAAGGAATACTTTGAATTTCACTCAATTTAATCTTGACCCGCGCCTCCAGGCGGGGATCAACCGGTTGGGCTATCTTGAACCGACTCCCATCCAGGAAGCGGCCATCCCGGCGGCTGTCACCGGCCAGGATATTGTCGGCACCGCCCAGACCGGCACTGGAAAAACAGCCGCCTTCGTATTGCCCATCTTAAACCGCTTGATGCATGGTCCCCGTAACCGGACGCGTGCCTTGATCGTCACGCCCACCCGGGAACTGGCGGAACAGATCCATGAAAGCGTCCGGGACCTGGCGTATGGCACCCAGCTGCGCAGCGCCACCGTTTATGGCGGCGTTGGACCTGCCGGGCAGATTCGAGCGTTGCGCGCGGGTTTTGAGATCATTGTGGCCTGCCCCGGACGCCTGTTGGATCTGGCAGAGCAGGGGCATGTCAAATTCGGCGGTGTTGAAGTGCTGGTTTTGGATGAAGCCGACCGCATGTTTGACATGGGTTTTCTACCCTCGGTTAAGCGTGTCTTGAAACTGGTGCCGGCCCAGCGGCAGACGATGTTATTTTCTGCCACTTTTCCACAGGAAGTCGAGCAACTGGCAGCCCAGGCATTACATGACCCCAAGCGGGTCACCCTTGGTCTCAGGCGCCCGGTGCATACGGTGGCACATGCGCTCTTTCCGGTATCGCAGCATTTGAAAACACCCCTGCTGCTCGAGCTCCTTAAAAGAACCGATACCGCTTCAGTATTGATATTTAC
>JAFGXF010000105.1 GCA_016936755.1 Anaerolineaceae bacterium
GACGGCATCCTGGTCATTGAAGCGAAGCGATACCGCACCCAGGAAGGCAACCGGTTGGATGCCATCGGGCGGTTAACCGATTTGATCGAACGGGCAGTTGAAAAGCCCAGGTTGCGCCGCCCCACCCGCCCGACACGCGCTTCACAGGAAAAAAGGCTGGCACAGAAGAAGAGCCGCTCAGAAGTCAAGCGCCGCCGGCAGGGAGTCATGGATGAATAGAGGTCAGAACAATGGCGGATCATCGTATGAAGGTTGTCAAAGCGGATCGAACCCGACCGGGATGCACCCCTGATCAAAGCACTGCAGACGCCATCAGCCGCTGTCTGAAATAAAACCAAACCGCCGGAGTTGCCGGCGGTTTTCACGAATTAATGAACTACAGGCGCTAATCCGATTCGGTGATCTCGATCGTTTTCAGCGTCACCGCCGGGGCATTCCGCTGGCTGGGGTCGCGTGCCGGTATGGACATCAGAGCATCCAGGCCCTTAACCACCTGGCCAAATACGCTGTGTTTGCCATCCAGCCAGGGTGTCGCCACATGCGTGATGAAGAACTGGCTGCCGTTGGTTCCCGGCCCGGCATTCGCCATCGACAGAACGCCGGGTTTGTCATGCTTCAGGGATGGATCGAACTCATCCTTGAAGGAGTATCCCGGCCCGCCCAAGCCGGTGCCGGTCGGGTCGCCACCCTGTACCATGAAATCGTTGATGACACGGTGGAAGATGGTATTGTCGTAGAAACCTTCACGCGCTAAAAATACAAGGTTGTTAACCGTCACGGGTGCTTTGAGCGCAAACAGCTCGCATACGATGTCGCCCTTGTCGGTTTTAAAAGTAGCGCTGTACTTCTTCTTCAGGTCGATTGTGAGCTCAGGCGGCGTGGGCCATTGCATGTTGGGTGTCATTTTTTTATCCTTTTCTTGGAGTGATGTGGATTGTAGCATGAAGCCATCAGGTTGTTTGATCACCTGGTATCCGCCAATGCGATCGCGCCCAATACACCCGCCAGCTTTCCAAGACCGGCTGGCACAATGTACTGGTCGATTTCTTTGCGAATAGCTGGCGAATCGACATAACCTGCCAGTTTCGATACGACTTTTTCACGGATTAACGGGAAAAGCTGCACCTGCTGCATGACCCCACCGCCCAGGATGATGCGCTCAGGTGAGTAAGCCATGATCAGGTTCACCAGGCCGGCCGCCAGGTATTCCGCCTCCAACTCCCAGGCGGGATGTTCGAGTGGCAGTTCCTCCGCGCGCTTACCCCAGCGCTTCTCCATGGCCAGGCCGGTTGCCAGCCCTTCCAGACAATCAGCATGGAACGGGCAGACACCCGGGAATGGATCGACATCACGGTCGTGCGGGATGAGCATGTGGCCCATTTCGGGGTGCACGAGTCCATGTACGGGTCTGCCTTCAACCAGCGCGCCGCCGCCAATGCCGGTGCCGACTGTCAGGTAGATCAGCGAGTTCACCCCCTGCCCGGCTCCCCAGCGCCACTCCCCCAAAGCGGCTCCGTTCACGTCCGTGTCGAAAGCAACCGGCATGCCAAGGCCGCGTGAGATCCCGCCCAGAATATCCACATTCGCCCAGCCGGGCTTGGGTGTAGAGGTGATGAAGCCATATGTGGGTGACTCCGGATTTAAATCGATCGGCCCAAAACAGGCCAGTCCCATCCCGGCCAATGGTCCAATCTGACCGATCTGTTCCTGGAAGAACGCTATGGTCTCCTGTATCGTCCTTTCCGGACCGGCTGTCGCAAAACGTGCCTCAGCGCGGAGATCATCAGGCGAACTTCCCACGGCACATATGAATTTGGTGCCGCCCCCCTCGATGCCACCGAAGAATCGTCCGGTCGATTTGGCCATCTGGAACGCCCTCCTATTCCGGTTCTGCATTAAGTATGGATTTTATCTTAATTCTTCTGCCACGTTTTTCCAGGTAGAAAGAAATGGCCAGCGCAGCCACGAGAGCGGCGATCCCCAACAAGGTTTCAGCAGCAACCACCTTGATGTCCAGGATGATGATCTTGCGTGCCACGGCGATCAAGGCCACTTCCAGGACGATCTCCACATGGATGACATGCTCCATCAGATATGCATGGATCGTGTCAAGCAGCTCCACACCGATCAAGGCCAGCAGGATATACCCGAAATATTCAAGCAGATGCCCGCTATCCAGAGTGCTGACAGGCTGCCGGATGGCATCGGTGATCAGGATATTCACCAGGCTGGCAACGGCCAGCAGGATGATCACCATCATCAGGACGATCAATATGTTAACAATCGCACGTTCGAACCAGTCCATTACCTTTTTCATTTCGATGCTCCCTTATTACCATGTTGGTTAATTATAGGATACTTTGTTAATTATTTAACTGGAATAACCTCACTCCAGTCCATTGGTAATGCTTGTTTACATAAGACCAACTGACTAATATAATATCCACACCCATGAGTATTAATCAATCCAATCTGTATGACCTGGACCGACACATTGCTGAGATCTACGACGGCGTTGAAAATGGGCAGGAGGATTTCAATCTGATATGCAAGCTGATCGATACTCAAAAGAACCGAAGTATCCTGGAGCTTTTTTGCGGAACCGGCCGGCGGCTGATCCCGCTTGCCCAGGAAGGGCACAACCTGTGCGGCAAGGATCAGTCAACTGCCATGCTCGACCAAGCGAGCAGCAAGGCAGCCCAACTGGGAGATTCAGTACGCGACCGGATCAGGCTGATCCATGCGGATGTCCTGACCAGGGAATGGCCACCCGGTTTCGATATCGTCATCCTGGGATGTAACTGTTTATATGAACTGGCTACCCCAGCTGAACAATGCCAGTGTGTTCAATTGGCAGCCCATGCTTTACTACCCGGGGGATTCCTGGATATAGACAACGATCATATGGAAGGCGACCTTGGACGAAAGCTGGCAGGTCAAGGGAAGGCTGATTTCGCCCCTCTCTGGATTCTGCGCAGATGGGACGAGGGTTGAGAATCCCATGGAACCCATCTGGTTCGATATCCCCAACCGCCTGGTCAGCTTCCGCCGATTGGTCAGGGTCACAACGCCGGAGGGCGTCAGCTCCGAAAAGAAATTCATCCAGCAAAAACATCCGGTCAGCACAGACGAAATTAAAGGATGGCTGGATGAGTTCGGATTCGCCATCCGGGAACATCTGGCAACCATTCCGGAGATGCATACCGGCCAGAATCACGCCGGTCGATCTTCTGGGCACAAAGAAAAGGACCTTCAGGATGAAACAGCTGGTAATAAACCTGTTTGTTTTGGTACAAATCGGCTGCCTGCTGCTCCCAACCAGCTGCGCTGGGAACCGGGAACAGCAGATAACCAATCCCACAATAGAAGCGCAAGGAGAATCCCAACCCATGTCAACTGAACGCTACTCGTACCTGTCCAAAGGCATCAACCTGGCTTTCTGGTTTTGGATCCCGCAGGAGGATTTTTCAGATATCCAGGACCGTTTCTCTGATCAGGATTTCCGCTTCCTGAAGGAAGCAGGCTTCACCTTCGTCAGGCTGCCGATCGATCTGGGTTACCTGCTGGACGAGGGTTCGCCCGACCTGCTGGACATCGCCCACCTGGCCGAGATCGACGCTGCC
>JAFGXF010000106.1 GCA_016936755.1 Anaerolineaceae bacterium
AATTCCGTCAGTTGGATTAATGAGTTTATTGCTTTCCATGGGAGCCATGTTTCTGGGCCTGGTTGCAGCGGTGCCGTTTATTCGCAGGGAACTCTCCCTTTTGATCAAGTTATAATGATCGTGATATGAGTAACCAGAATCCTCAAACGAAGCCATCCATGCCACCCAGCCCTTCCAGGAAGCCACCTGCCAACGCCTGGCATGCATTTCAAACCATTGTGGCGATTGCAATCCTAACAGCCACACTGTTTTCCTTATGGACACCGACCGGTCTTTTTACCGTGGATAACAGAGACCTGCAATTGGCTTTTCTAGTCTCAGAAGAAACACCAACACCCATGCCCACATCTACTCCCTCCTCAAAACCGCGCATCGGTATTTTGGTAGGGCACTGGGGCAAGGATGATGGCTGGGTTTGCGAGGATGGCACACGTGAGGTTGATTTAAATTTGCGCATTGCCACATTAACCCAACAGGAGCTCGCGCGTGATGGATATACGGTGGATCTGCTTCAGGAAAACGATCCCCGGCTAATCCAATATCAGGCATTAGCATTGGTTTCCATTCATAATGACACTTGTGAGTATATCAGTGATGCGGCTACGGGCTTCAAGGTAATGACAGCGCTGGCATCCCTTCAGCCAGAAAAGGCGTCTGCCCTGGCTGCTTGTATGGTGGATCGTTATGCAAATGTCACTGGTCTGCCTTTCCATTACAATGAGGTTACAACTCATATGTCCAGTTATCACGCCTTTGATGAGGTGAACAGTATCACTCCGATCATCATTATTGAGACAGGATATATGAACCTTGACCGCCTAATTTTGACCGAACAAACCGACCTGCTGGCATTTGGTATCTACTCCGGTATCTTATGTTATATACGCGGAGAGGCGGTCCAATAGGGGGACCATGGCGGACAAACGCATTAGTGCCCTGCGGTTGCTTGAACAGGCCAAACAAGCGCTGAAAGAAAATGATATTCAAACAGCCCGTAAACTGGCACAACAGTCAATCAGCTCAGATCCAAATTGCCTGGAGGCATGGCTTTTATTGGCTGATTTATCCCGTGGGACTGCCCAAAAAGCCTATTTGAAAGAGGCTTCGGTATTATCCGGTATATCTCCGCCAAAGGATACAAATAATTCGCCAAGGAGTATATCCTCGAATTCCATCCACGCCCCCCCTGGTAAAAGGCCAGCCCTTTTCCTGACCCTGGTTATATCGATATTACTGATCACTTCGCTGGTGGTGTTTTTGGTGTGGGTGGTCATTCCCACACAATCATCGGTGTCCGCAATTGACCACTCAGCCCAACGCATCGCTGGAGATCTACCCAAACCATCTCTGACTTCAACCAAGACAAACACACCGACCCAGACACCCACGCCATCAATTACACCAGAACCTGCCCACACACCCACATCGGAGCCAACCAGTGCGGCTCCCCCACAATTAGTCGACACATATCCCCCACCAGAAATTCCCATTATTATCACGGAAGATATTCGCTGGATCGATATAAACCTGACCACTCAACGAACTTATGCATATGAGGGCGTCGATCTCATTCGCACATTTATTGTCTCAACCGGGACGATATACCACCCGACTGTGGCTGGTCAGTTCTACATATATGTTAAATACCGCTTCGATGACATGTCTGGCCCAGGTTATTATCTACCAGACGTGCCCTATACCATGTATTTCTATAAAGGGTACGGCATCCATGGGACATACTGGCACAACAATTTCGGCGTACCCATGAGTCATGGCTGTATTAATATGACCATTGCTGATTCGATGTGGCTATATTCCTGGGCTTCCGTGGGCACATTGGTTAATATTCATTACTAAACTTAAAAACCTATTCAAGTTATTCATGTGTTTCAAATATGATTTTAATGCAACTGAATTATTATTACGATATATATATGATCAGATAGTTTGGAGACAGCTTTGGTAAAAAAGGCAATTTTTGAGAACCTGGTTTTTGATGAGAACGAACACCCGGTCGCCGTTCTTTATGTGGGAGACGAGCCTTGTTATGTCGTAGATGATGCTGGATTCCTGCGGCACATCCCCTCAGAACAGGTGGACCGCCAGGTGTTTCAAGCCATGGAGGAGCAAGTCAAAGGGCATGAAGAGATCATCACCGACCAGACCGCAAAAATGCTGGGGCAGGATGATCTATTCACTCGCGCGATCATTCAAAATCAATTAAACAATATCAGCCAGCAATTCGAAGCATTGCTGGATACCGGCATTCCTCTAGAAGGCCGCAGCTACCTGGGAATGATGGGTTTTAAAGTGACCATCAATCTTCATGGAGAAGTATTGGAAGTGCATCAACCGGGCTCCATTCAAGATAGTGATGAATAAGGTGGTAAGCCGTTTGCCTTGATCTAACCAGCAACCAGACCAAACATAATAGACCCGCAGGTTATAAGCGGGTTTTTCCATAAAAATTAAGAAATCACCTTAAAATCAATGTTCCCCAGGTGGTTGGATCGGTATATATGCGATAACCACTGGATGACATCATGGTTTGAAGTTTGGTGGAATCATCCAGATCATTGTCCGTAATGGACACCGCAAAACCCATGTGCATCCCCGAATATGGAACGACATTCAAAACCGTCCAGGGTATGGCAACCTCCACCCGGTAAATACCAGCGCCTCCGACTGCACCAACTTCAATAGAACTGCGCGAGCCTCTCAACCCAACCGGATACCATACATATGCTTCCGGGTTCTCACCCGGCAATTCGCGACCCGGGGATATTCCGATCTGGAAATCATCCCCATCCAGAGATGTGACAAGATAATCGCCCCCCAAATTGGTATCAAGAAGAATTTCAAGGCTGTCACCCAGGTATATTTCTTCTCCGGTGGCATTTTGAACATAACGGTCATCATGCACCTTGAATGCCAGAAACAGGTAGCTGCTGTTCCACCCGACCTGGTACGAACCCAACAGGTCGTTGTTGCTTTCCCAATTTCCGCTGCCATACACCAACGAATGGATTGGATATTGGGTTGAAGTCCACTCATCCCATACCCCATCCATGTTGGGAGCCGTGGCCAGATAGGGCGGGTCAACCAAACCGGCAGGGCGCATTCCATCAGGAGCGTCTGTTGCGCCGGGAGTTGGAAAATAAAAAGTTGGCATAAGAGTATTCGTCGCTGAAGGTGTTACGTAAGCATAGGTCGGGGGAATGTACTGTTGAGTGGCAGTCGGTAAAGACATGGTCGGCGGAAAGTAAAGGGCAGTTAATGTCATATTAGGTGTGGGAAAAGTGTCAGCAGGTGGTACTACTGTTTTGCCAGAAAAACCACCCCATTTATATATAAAGTATATTGCGATTGATCCAACACAACAGATAAGTAATGCGCTTACGACTCCAACGATGATCCAGATCACGTTCTTTTTCATTGATTCACTCTCCCAAGCCAATTAAACCATATCTTCCGATATTTGTGATGGAATGACTCTTTGACAGGTTGATGGTTCTATGGTTTAAAGGACGTGCGATATCAGCTCATTGTTCCCTATGAAAGGGCTCCCATGACAGACCAACGCCTTACACCGGACGAAAAACGATTCCTGCTAACCCTGGCACGCAATGCAATCACCTATGCAGTGAATAATCGGCCGCTTCCTGAAATTGATATCAATTCTCTGACAGAGCCATTAAAAGCTCACGGGGCAAGCTTCGTGACACTCACACGGGAAAAACAATTGCGTGGGTGTATCGGCACTCTTGAGGCGTACCAACCTCTGGTATTGGATGTTCGCGAGCACGCCGTCGCTGCTGCATTGGAGGATCATCGCTTCGACCCATTGACATCAGATGAGCTTGCTTTCATCTCAATTGAGGTATCGCGACTCACACACCCCAAGTCGTGTAAATATTCTTCTCCTGAAGAATTACTTGAATTGTTACATCCGGGGATCGATGGGGTCATCCTCTCTGACGGTCAACGGAGAGCCACATTTCTACCCCAGGTGTGGGAACAGCTGCCCAATCCCGAGGATTTTCTTAGCCACCTTTGTTATAAAATGGGTGCCAGCCCGGACAGCTGGCAAAACCAACACCTGGACGTGTCGATATACCAAGTGGAGGAATTCCATGAATGAACTGCTGGTATAAGTGAAATCAACTAAAGAATAAACCCGGTTTATCAGGTTGTTTTGATGGCCTGTGCCTCATTGTATGCCTGCCCCAGTAAATGGCCATACACTGCAATGGCATACGGCAAGGTGATCAACAATCCTACAACACAGATGATGGATCCGAGACCACCGATCAGGTTGGCAACAAAAGCGCCGGCGATCACGATAAGATATGGTACGATGGCTGTCTTTAAAAAAGACCAGATCTCCGTGAATCTGAACGCTGCGCTTAATTGCTCTCCTTCTGCCAGGAAATTACCCAATGCTGCAGAACTAAAAAACGACATGGCCAGGCCATATATGACTGCGAATATGCCAAAACAACTTTGAAGAACCAGGTAAATCATCATGACAGTTTCATTGGAATTGCTCTCCCCCGAAAAACCCCCGATGGCAACCAGCACAATACTCATCAACAATGACAGAAGGATGATGGGAAGTCCATATCCAAGCCCCACCACAAATGCCATAAACCCTCGTTTTAAATCATCACCAAAATCAAGCTCAGGTAGCTCTTCAACATCTTTCCTGATTACCCGTTTGGCAACATTCAATCCAAAACCCATTAATAGCAACTGCCCTACGATGGGAATTAAACTGACGAGACCGGGGATGAGTAATTTTTTGAACCACTCTTGATCCTTGAAAGGAAAAACAAAAGCCCTACTGAAATTCATAAAGACTCCTCACGCATGTGGATATGCAATAATATTTATTTAAATATGAAGGAATTTATCAACAGGTAAAACAAAAATCGTGCCACTTTTCTTGTCGGATCCTTCCTTGGGAGAGCATCCTTCACGAATTAGCTGGCAAGCCTGATCTACCTGATCTTCCTGCAATCCTAAAAGCATGGTGCTGTAACCTCGCTTTAAAAAACCCCCGGTGGAAGCGATAAGAGTAACCCGCAAATCATCATCGGTTAGTTTTTTAGATACCTGGTCAGTATCATTGTCGGGAATAATGGCAATGATCAGTTTCATTTCTAGAACTCCTCGTATCTATCAATTGGCA
>JAFGXF010000107.1 GCA_016936755.1 Anaerolineaceae bacterium
GGGGCGCTCCTCCAACCCCGAAAGGGTTTGATTATCGCGTCCCCAGGTGATCGCCTTTTTGGATGCATCCACATGGGTGACATGCGCCCCGGCGGCTGCAGCCGCCAGGCTGGCCAGGGCGGTGTACCCAAACAGGTTGAGCACCTTCACCGGCCGCTTCACACGCTGAATGCATGCGCTGATCCAATCCCAATGGGTCGCCTGTTCCGGAAACACACCCAGGTGCCGTGACCCTGACAGCATCACCCAGAATTTCAACTCGCGGTAATGCATCCCCCAGCGAGCAGGTGGTTCCTTCCGGCATACCCAACTGCCGCCATTCTCCCCCGGACCGGGCTTGAACTCGGCATCTGCGTGTGCCCATTCGCTGGAATCGGCAGCAGGCTGCCACATGGCCTGCACCTCCGGGCGGATGATGACATGCGAGCCGAAACGTTCCAGTTTTCGCCCATCACCGCTATCCAATAGCGCATAATCCGTCCAATCCGGGGAGGTCAACAGCCTCACCGGCGGGGTCTTCTGCAGATTCTTAACAATTGCCATGAGAGGGAGTATACCAGCTTGTTTCGCAGACCTGGATGACAGGCAGATTTAACCGGTGAATGAGGATAGGATTAGAATTGGCGCACGCCCCACCAGCTTATGTCATAATTAAGTCATGGAACACCCAAAAACCAAAAGTGCAAGAGGCTGTTTGAGCAGATCGGTCTTCGGTTGTGGGGGCATGTTAATTGCCATACCGGTGTTGCTGTTGTTTCTTTTCATCGGCTTGTGGGGTCTGGGGGGGATCCTGGTCATCGCTGATCCCCTGCAACAGGCAGACGCCATCATCGTTCTAAGCGGTGGCAGCAACGAGCGTATCGTGCATGCCGCCAGGTTATACGTGGAAGGTTATGGAAAGTACCTGATCCTGACTGATACCGGCATCCGCTATCCAGGTGACCCCAAAGGCGCATCCCAATATGCCATCGATCTGGCCATGGATCAGGGTGTACCCGAAGAAGTGATCCTGGCACCCGAGATCGTGGTCAACAGCACGGTGGACGAAGCCAAAATCGTCAGAGACACTGCTGAAAGCAATGGCTTCAGACGACTGATCGTGGTCACAGACCCCTATCATACATTTCGCACGCGCCTGATATTTCGATCCATATTCAAGGGTACCGGCAGCCTGGTGATGGTGCGCCCCGCCAGCGGTCACTGGTACGATTCGTCCACCTGGTTCCTCAGCCGTGCGGGATGGAACACCACCGTTTCTGAATACATCAAGACCATCGGTTTTCTCCTGGGTATCCAATAAAACGGCATTCCACATTAAATCAAGAAAGCCGCCAGAAGCGGCTTTCTGTTCATTGACTCTTTTGTTGATTACTGGACTTCCACGACTTTGGCAGCCTGGAGACCCTTGGGACCCTCTTCGATCGAGAACTCCACCTTTTGGCCTTCCTTGAGGCGTTTGTATCCGTCCATCTCAATGGCAGAGAAATGTACAAAGACATCCTCCCCGTCGTCCCGGCCGATAAAGCCGTAGCCCTTGGTGGCATTGAACCACTTGACGGTCCCAACAAAACGATCTGACATTTTAACTTACTCCTACTGAGTGAATTCGACAGGTCTTTTCAAAAGCCCATCCAAGCCACAAGATTATCACGCCTTATTATCGATGTCAAGAATGAGTTTTGGATCGGTTTCGCGGGTTCGCAATTACTGTTTGTAACCGATTTTTCGGAGGAGTTCCTTGCGCCAGGTGATATCAGCATCTCCCTCGATGCCTTTGGGTTTCTCGCCTTCAATCACACCCAGGATACCCCGGCCGCTGCCATTATCCGCCACGATAACCTCCACCGGATTGTGGGTGGCACAAAACACAACCGCCACCTCGGGCACAGCCTTGATGGCATTCAACACATTTACCGGCCAGAAACCTTCCCCCAGGAAGATGACAAAACTATGCCCGGCGCTGATATCCATCGCGGTTTTCTTGGCCCTTTCAACCAGTCCGTTATTCGTGCCGCTGAAACGCACCAGACACATCCCTGAAGCTTCACAGAAGGCCAGCCCGAATTGAATGCCCGGCACGCAGGTCACCAGCGCTTCATGCAGGTCCTCGACCGTTTTGATGAAATGCGCCTGCCCGAGGATGAATCCGATCTCATCCGTCTTATCGATTTTCACCTGTAAGATTTCCATTATCCTCTCCTCGATCAACAAGAAATCAACGACGCTCCATCGTGCTTCTGGGTAACAGTGCTGCCACCTGGTTGGCAGCGTGGTATGAAGAGCGCACCAGGGGTGCACTTTCGACCCACCGGAACCCCAGCTGCAAACCATATTCCTTCAATGCTTCAAATTCATCGGGTGTGTAATATCGTTTGATCGGCAGATGACGGCGCGAGGGTTGCAGATACTGCCCGATGGTCAGGATGTCAACCCCCCAGCTGCGGAGTTCCTGCATGGTCGCATGCAGTTCATCCATCTGTTCACCCAATCCAACCATGATGCCCGATTTTGTCAGCACATTGGGGACCAGTCGCCTGGCATTCTCGAGGGTGGCCCGCGACCACTCCCAACGATCCTGGGGCTGCACAACCTTGAACAAGCCAGGCACGGTTTCCACATTGTGGTTCAGGATCTCGGGATGGGCATCCATGACGATCTTCAATGCCTGGATACTGCCCTTGAAATCCGGGATCAGTACTTCAACCGAGCAGCCCGGCAGCAGGTCATGTATGCGCTGGATGGTCATGGCAAACAAGGGTGCCCCACCATCCTGGCGGTCATCCCGGTTGACACTGGTGATGACAGCATGTTTCAATCCCATGGCATAGACCGCCTGCGCCACTCTTTCCGGCTCATCCCAATCGAGCGGATCGGGTCTCCCATGCTGGATGTTACAGAATCCGCAAGCGCGTGTGCAAATCTTCCCCAGGATCAGGAAAGTCGCAGTACCTTGCGCCCAGCATTCACCCAGGTTTGGGCAGCCCGCTTCCTCACATACCGTGTGCAGACCCTTGCCACGCACCAGATGGGCAACCGAATCGATTGCCCCAGTGGCAGGGGGTTTTATCCGGATATAATCCGGCCGCCTGAGCGGGGGGGGGGTCAATGTTTCATTTGAGATTCTGTCGCGAGTCGTCTCAAGCGGCATTTATAAACTCCTGTGAGATATTCAAGGTGCAAGTCACCCGCAGCGTATCATTTTTTAGACCCGGGTGACCTTTATGGATCTGGTTTTTCCAGCATGTGCGAAGGCTCAGCATCACCATCAGCGCCAATAATACACCCTTTTTAGCAAGTCATTTTGATCCCATCACCAAGTGGAACCTGTACGCATAATTACCGTATATAGAGCTATACAACATATTTGCAAGGAGAGATCGATGAAACCCATACTTCAGGTCCGCGAATTATCCAAACACTACGGCAACACGGCTGCTGTTAAAAACATCTCATTTGAGATTGGTGAGACCGAGATTTTCAGCCTGCTGGGTCCCAACGGAGCAGGAAAGACAACCACACTCTCGATGCTGGCTGGCCTGCTGCAGCCGGACGCAGGTGATGCATCGGTTGGCGGATACTCAATCCGGCGCCAGGCGCAGGCAGTCAAGCGCTTGATTGGTATCATACCCCAGGATATCGCCCTCTACCCAAGCCTCAGTGCCCGTGAGAATCTGCACTTCTGGGGCCAGTTGTACGGCCTGCGCAAAAAGGAACGCACAGAAAGAGTGGAGGAAGTGCTCGAAATGGTTGGTTTGCGCGAGCGGGGACAGGATCGAATCGAGAAATACTCGGGTGGGATGAAACGCCGCATAAATATCGCTGCCGGCCTGCTCCACCATCCCAAAATCGTATTCATGGATGAACCAACCGTTGGTATCGACCCGCAATCAAGGCGTGCCATCCTCGACATGGTTAAATCCTTCAACCAGCGGGGTATGGCTGTTCTGTATACCACCCATTACATGGAGGAAGCCGAGGAACTATCCGACCGGGTCGGCATCATCGATCATGGAGAATTAATCGCAGTCGGCACACAGGATGAGCTGACCGAGAAGATCGGCTGTACCGAGACATTGATCCTGCACATTGATGAATGCCAGGATGCGAACCAGCTTGCCCAGGCCCTTGAGGACCTCCCTGGCGTCCTGCAGACGAATGCCCTCGATCACCATGTCAGCCTGGTTACACGCTCAGCGCGTCAAGTCATGGCAAAGGCGATCAGTCGTGCTGATGCCACCGGCACCCGGATTCGTTCCATCGACATCCAGGAACCCGATCTGGAGACGGTCTTTCTGCAGATGACCGGCCGTACGCTTCGCGACAACTAGGAGACCACCATGAAATTCCTTTCAATGCTGCGTAAAGAATTGCTCGTCCTGACCCGCGACCGGATGGCTGTGGTGATGATACTGATCGCCCCACTGGTCATGACCACAGTCATGAAGCTGGCCTTCGGCAACATGAATAACGGCACCGACATCCCCCCCATCCCGGTGGCAGTTGTTAATATGGATGACGGCCAAATCGGCCAGGCACTGGTCGACTTGTTAAAGTCAGATGCATTGGACAACCTGGTCGATGTGACCGAAGCAGGCGATCTCGAACACGCCCAAAGTCTGCTGGATGACCGGACTGTGGATGCGGTGATCACCACCCCACCCGGCCTGACCGATGCCATCTTTTCGGGTGCGGGCAGTGAAGCAACCATCACCATCTACGGCGATCCCGGCCGGCCGTTTACAGCCGGTATCGTGCGGGGTATCGTCCAACGTTTCACCCAGCATGTTGCGGCGGGTTCTGCGTCTGTTAAGGTGACATTCCTGCAGTTGATTGAGACCCGTCGGGTAAGCGAGGTAACCCACACCATGAAAGCTGAGCTTGGTGAACGCGCAGCCTTTATGGCGCTTGAATCTGATCTGATTCAGTACAATGAGATTATTTCCGGTATTGAAAGCGTCAAGTCCGAGTTCAACTGGTTTAAATTTTATGCTTTGAGCATGGCCTCGCTGTTCATACTGATCAGCATGGTCACCGCTGCACGCACACTGCTGGCTGACCACGAACTTGGCACGCTGACCCGCATGCGCTCCACCCCAACCTCACTGGGTACTATCTTTGCCGGCAAAACAGCCGGGATGCTGCTGGTTGGTCTGGTTCAGACTGGTGTCCTGATGTTATCTGCCCGCTTTTTCATGGGCATGACCTGGGGTGATCCGCTGGCCGTCTTCGTATTGACAGTGGTCATGGTGCTATCAGCAGCCGCCTTCGGGTTGGCCGTCGCCGGTTTCTGTCACTCGTCCGGGCAACTGAACATGGTCGGTGCAGGTGTCGTGCTTGTATTGGGTGCGATGGGGGGGAACTTCATGCCCAGGATCATCTACCCGGATATCATCCGGAAAATAAGCCTGATCGGACCGAACGCCTGGGCCATAGAGGCATTTCAAAAAGTGGTCCTTTTGAATGGTAACCTGTCGGATATTGCCACAGAAATCCTGGTGCTGCTTGGACTGACAGGCATCTTCACAGTGGTGGCCTTTTTAAGAATACGGAGGCTTGTAAAATGAAGTACCTGTTATCCATCGCTTGCAACACATTGAAAATCGATTTTTCACGGCGTGGAACCTGGATCTCGGTATTGGTACTGCCGTTGATCTTCACCCTGGTGATCGGGGTTACCAGCAGTGGTCTGGGTATGGGCGGAGATACGCGCATACCGATCGCCCTGGTGGACCAGGATGGCGGCCCGCTTTCCAAGGCATTCACAGACACGTTGGGCAAATCCGAGGAAGTTGTTTATGTGGCGGTCGACGAGCCGACCAGCATGGAATACCTGCAAAACATGACAGTCGTTATGGTCATCATCTTACCCCCCGGTTTTAGTCAGAACCTGCAAAATGGCAATGGCTCAACCATCACCATGCACTACTTCGAGATGAACAACCTGGCAATTGCCGCGCGTGAAGCCATACAACCGGCCATTGCCAGGGTCACATCAGCCGTGTTGTCTGCCCAGCTCAGCTTGAGTGAGGGAGAGAGCCTGCGTCCATTCACCGATGAAGCAGAACGCCAGGCATACTTCGAACGCGGTCTGGCGCTCGCTGAAGAGCAGTCTGACCTGGATCCGATCCAGGTCGACCTGGTAATGGCTGGTGAACAGGTCCGTAATAATCCCATTATGGGTTTCAAGACTGCTTCACCGGGTCAACTGGTCACCTGGCTGCTCTTCACCCTGATGTCGGGATCGGTGATCCTGGTCAGTGAACGCAAGGATGGCACCTTGAGCAGGATGATGGCCAGCCCGGCTCCACGCTGGGCAATCATGGGCGGCAAATTACTCGGTCGTCTGACACTGGGCATGCTGCAGGCCTCAGTCCTGATCCTGTTTGGGCAATTTGCCCTGGGTGTCGAATGGGGGGGCGACCCGCTTGCCCTGGTCCTGCTGACAATCTGCTTCGGCCTGTCAGCGACCAGCCTGGGTCTCCTGATTTCAACCTTGTCGCGCAGTGAACAACAAGCCAGCACACTCAGCCTGATGGGCATGTTCCTGTTGGCTCCACTCGGTGGGGCCTGGTTCCCACTCGAGATCACCCCACGCGCCTTCCAGCAGGCAGTCCAGGTATTTCCAACAACCTGGGCAATGAATGCTTACCTGGATCTGATCCTGCGCGGCGGGACCCTGGCTGATATCACACTGGCTTGCATCACCCTGCTCGGTTTCGCAGCTGTTTTCTTTATCGCTGGATTGTGGCGCTTTCGATTCGAGTAATCCTTTTTGAGCCTCCATCCCAAAAGGCGTTGTAATCACAATTTTGGATTGTCACACCGCTAATGATATCCACAGGGATGTTCCTTCATCACAAACACCCCTTCGTTTTGCCTGGCATTAATCGCCACGCTTATCGTGCGGAAAGTTTTACGCTGTAATTTCCTTGTATGCGGGTGATTTGCCAAAGGCATGGATTTTCCATCCGGTGCGGATGACCATTACGATCAACAGTGCGAGTAAAACGCCATGTAAAACCAGACTTTCCAAAGAAGCGCGACCGCTGATATCATATGCAACCGGGAAAGTCGCGTAATTAACCAAATCATAGATGACGATCAGGATGAGATCCAGAAATTGATCATAAGTGAGGACCAGGAATGGCAGGACCCACAACCACCACTGCGGAGAGAAGATTCGGGTCACAAAAA
>JAFGXF010000108.1 GCA_016936755.1 Anaerolineaceae bacterium
ATTCTTGTGGAGTGACGAATGGTTACCATAACAGAGCAGTGTGCCCCTTGTAATGGCCTTGTGCAGACCCGCCATCAGGTGTGTTTCAGGATCGCCGCCGAAGGATCGCATCAAAGCTTTATCTCGCATGTAATCGCTCACATGCAGGTACTTGACGGGCTGTTCAAGTCTTTCGAGATACCACAGACTGTACAACGTAACCCTCATTTCATCCATGTCATCAAGTTCCGGCAAAATCTCCTGGAAAAACACCTCCGGGATCCGTACCAAACGTGATTGAGCAGCGAACCCCTTAAATACCGGATTGCTCATACACCCATCCGCGTCGCAGCATTTTCAAACTTGGCAAGTTCATTTATGAATATCAACTCGATACCAGGATGTGTGGGTCCATTACGGTGCTTGCCAACAATAATTTCAGCAATATTTTGCCGGGGGCTGTCCTTGTCTAGTGCATCTGGACGATGAATGAACATGACAATGTCAGCATCTTGCTCGAGACTGCCTGACTCACGCAAATCAGAAAGCACTGGCCTTTTATCAGAGCGTTGTTCGACCGCACGTGACAGCTGGGCGGCGGCCAACACCGGGACGTTTAGCTCGCGAGCCAATACTTTCAGGTTGCGGGAAATGTATGAGACTTCCTGAACCCTGTTTTCAGTGCGCGAATCCCCACCCATCAGCTGAATATAATCCACGATCACCAGGTCAAGTGGATACTCCATGCTTAATCGTCGGCACTTGGTTCGCAATTGCAATGGTGTGATGGCCGGTGTGTCATCCAGGTATATATGTGTACTGCTGAGTACCTCGATGGCATGCACAAACAGCGGCCACTCATCCTCTTCGAGTTTGCCACTCCTCAGTCGTGAGGAATCAATACCGGTTTGCTGGGCGATCAATCGTTGCACAAGCTGCTCGCTGGACATTTCTAGTGAGAACATGGCTATGTGTTTTTTATGTATCAGGGCGGCATTCTTGGCCACGGTTAGCAGGAAACCCGTTTTGCCTGATCCTGGCCGGCCGGCTACGATCAGCAGATCGGATTTCTGCATTCCGCCCAACAGTTTATCAATGTCGAGTAAACCGGTAGGGACACCGTAGATCTCGTCGGTATATTTTGCCAGTTCGCCGACATGGTCAAAATACTCATCCAGTACGATCTTTATTGGTGAAAGATCGCTATGCAACCGTTCTTCACTTAAACTGAAGACGGATTGTTCAGCCTGATCGATGATACTCTGCAATGGTTTTTCGGTATCGTAAGCCAGATTGGCAATCTCGTTGGCAGACAGCAGCATTCGCCGACGTATGGCTGTTTCCTGAATGATCCGTCCATATGCTTCAGCATGCAGAGAACTCGGCACCTGGTTAATCAATGTCGTCAGGTAAGCTGGCCCACCGATCTCAGCCAGGCGATTGGTCTGCTCTAAGGATTCTGTGACAGTTAATAGATCTATCGGCGACCGATTCTCTTGAAGGTGTGAAAAGGCTTCCCAAACCCAACGATTACGGTGGATGTAGAAATCCTCTCCTCTCAGGAATTGGGCAACATCAAAATAGGCCTCCGGGTTGATTAATACCGCACCGATAACCGCTTCTTCAGCTTCACGACTGAAAGGCAGGCTGGAAGTTTCGGGGGAAGGTGATTCGAGGGGCGTGAATTCACTCATGCCTTTTTCGGTTTCCTTGGTTTCGGTTGGTCTGCATCCAATTGGCCGCCTTTTTGATTATCATCCGCATCCAGTTGGTCGATGAAATCTTCAAAAATCGATAGTCGATCATGTGCAGTGCCAGTGCGTTTTGATGCCGTTTCAGGTTTTGCGCCCGAAGGTGTCGCGGGTGGCTCTTCTTCCTCTGGTGTAATGGATGCTGCATCCATCACTTCTTTGAATGCAAGGATGGGCACATGACAGCGGATTGCCACTGCAACCGCATCCGATGGGCGACTGTCGATACGTACTTCCTCCCCCCCGACCTCAACCAGCAGATTCGCGAAATAAACATCATCCTTTAATGCTGAGATCTCAATGCGAACCAGTCTGGCATTTAATGTGTGCAGGATATTCTTAATCAAGTCATGCGTCTGTGGCCGGGCAATTTCCACTTCCTGTAAAGCGATCGTAATCGCTTCAGCTTCATACGGACCGATCCAGATCGGTAGATAACGCTCAGCTGTCAATTCTTTTAAAATTACGATGCGCTGTTGGTTGGTCAGACTAACACGTACACTATCAATCACTAATTCAATCATTCTTGCCATGCTACCCTGCCTGTGATTGGCTTTTCTTTGTTGATTTCTTAAACGGTGACATCATTTTAACACGGTGGATAAACCTTCGCAATGAAACGGGGTATGTCCGGAATATTTTAAGGTATAATAATTTTTAACATTCCTGTCACTGGATAGGAGGGAAAAACCATTGTGATTGGTTTCTTGAAATGGTAAATAAACACACCCTCAAAAACCACCCCATTTCTGCAAAAGTCCTTGTGGTTGAAGGGAAACGGGTGGAACATGAGTCATTCATTGATGGCTTGCGTAAAAAGGGTTTTACTGTCATTTCTGCCACCAATGGCACCAATGCACTTGAAAAGATAAATGAAGCAGTGCCAGATGTGGTAGTGATTGATGCGCCATCATTGAGAACCAATGGTAAGCGAATATGCCAGGCAATGCGTAAGGCCGTCTCGAAGCAGGCAATCATCCTGGTAGTGGATGGCAATCAACCCGTCCCGCAGCAAATTGAAACCAACGAGATACTAACACTACCCTTCACCGCTCAAAAATTAGCCAATCGCATCCGGACCCTGTTGCCTGAAAGCGGTCGTAATATAGTGAGCGCGGGGCCCATTAAATTATATCTGGATCATAATCTGGTTCGTTGCCTGAACAAGCGCACCGTACTGACCCCACGCCTGGTAATCATTCTGTCTTTACTGATCGAGCATCGCGGAGAGGTCATCGATCGAAAAGTCCTTTATAAAAAAGCCTGGGAGACGGAATATACTGGCGATACGCGTTCATTGGATGTTCACATCAGCTGGCTCCGAAGAGCGATTGAATCAGATCCGCGTAATCCACGTTTTGTAAAAACGATAAGAGGAGTTGGCTACCGTCTCGATGCTTGAGCCCAACCGGGCTCTTTTTGTTTAAAGTGATCTATGGCGCGATGGCTACGAATACCTGATCTTCAAAAGCAATGAAAATGGTACGATTGGGGCTGACTGTGAAGGCGGTTGCGACGCTTTTTGGCAGTCGGTTTGCGCCAATCATCAGGGGCTTGATGACACGATGAAGATTCATTTTCAGGCTTAGATGATACACCCCATTGGTTTGCTGATCGAATAAGAAGATGGATGGATCCGGTGGGGGTACGTACTCGAGTTGGTTGATTGTTGTTTCGGCCAGCACCATGGGATGCGGTTCACGACCGGGACGCGAGTCTGAGAAAGTGGCTGGATCGTTACACTGTGTTGGCGCTGTTGTGACATAACTGATCGTACATACGGTAATATGGCCATCGCTGTGTAATAGATATAGATCCGGCCCATTTACAGCCAGGTCAATGACAGTAATTAGATTGACCGGGGCGGTTGATGTTAATGAAAATGGGCTGTCTTTGAAGACACCATTATCGCTGATATAGATCCATAAGGAATTGTTGGGTTTATCCAAAAGGTATAGGTTGCCGGAATCATGGGCGAAGGAAGATATCTGTGCAATCCCTTGAGCAGGTTTGGTCAGCTTGATGGCATCTGGCGTCTTTTCTGGGGCACAAAATAACAGAGTTCCCTCTTCATCTATTGCCAGCAGGGTTGCTTTATAGATATTGTTCACACTAAGCGGCGCAATATCGATTAATTCGCCTATGAATGGGCTCGGCCCACAGGAGAAACCCTCGTCAAGTTCATAACCACGCCCGGTTAAAGTGGCCCGATACACCTGCCCACTGCGAGTGTCAAGCATATACAATTCTGTGGCCGTGGCAACGATCTTCCCAATTACCGCCCGTGGGGGCAGTCCATTGGTGATGGCAGCCCGATACTCCAGGCGGACGGTCTTGTCAACCCCATCCACTGCATTTTCAGCTTGCTTGCGCAGGGTTTGAGTGAGCTCAGTAACCTGATAATTCTCAGCTTTATCCAGGTATGTGACTGCATTTTTCCAGGCTGTGTATTGGGCCTGGGCATCTGTTTGTGTCTGGGCTTCATTGACTGACGCCTGCGCCAGAGCAGTGTAGTAGAGGCTTTGCTGAGTTTGTCCCTTGTTCATGTAGACCAACAAGGCAATGATGCTGATCAGGATCGGTACGCCGATTGCGATGAGGGCCATACTCCCATTGGATAATCTGGTGGCTTCTTTGATGCTGGCATGATCCAGCTGAATCAGGGGTCGATGAATATGAATTTTCGATCTGAACCATTGGTTTATTTTATTCAGTAGATATTTGTTTTTTTGAAAGAAATCAAGAAAACGCGTAAATGTGCGTTTCCCCTTTTCCAACGTCTCGTGAAATATGTCTGTTGAATAAACCGTCTCATTTGACTTATGGGGTGTTTGATTAATGTCATTTTGATAGTCTGGCTTCGATGGTTCGTTCAATTGTTCCAGGGGAGTGGGCTCCATGGCACTAATTGCCGGGCCACTGATGGGTTGGCGCACAGGCTCATAGGTCGAGTGAGGATTAAGTTCCTGGAAGGGTGTCATGTGGATATTCCCACTACCAAGTGCCAGGCGGATTAACACCCCCTCAAAGACAGAAGGGATCTGGGAAATTACCTTGTTTTGAATCACATCCAGAGATACTGCTGGTGTAAATGGGCGGCAAAGGGCCTCCCATTCTGTGTGCACTTGATCAGTTAGAAACAGGCGGCTGGATTCGCCCACCTCAGCTTGGAAGAAACTCAGTTCTGGTGATGCCTGATGGCCCAGATGGGTCCCTTCGGGATTCAGTGTGGTGTAATGCTCGCAGCCTTGATCTGTGATGGTTAATGCATGTGTCTGGCCAGCCTGGGCTGCCACCAACCGGAAGCCACGTAATGAGACAGCGGTGATATGACCGAATAATTTCAATGCAACAGCTGAACCGCGTGAATTTCGTTCTACCAGCGATGTGTTGATCACTTGAATGGCAGCCCGCAGCGCAGCTGTAGCCGAGCCTGGTGTCTGAAAATAGGTTTGAGCTGCTTTTTCGAGCAAAGAGCGGGTGGAATCAGCTATCGGAGTGTTTTGACCCGACAGGGTAAGAAAAAGGATCAACTGTTCTTCTTCTCGTCCGCGAACATAACGCTTTGGAGTGTTGGTCAGCAGCAATCCAGGCATATCCGGATGGATGGTGCTTTTTTTGATGCGGATCGGTGTGTAAATCAAGTCAAACATATTATTCTTTCCACTTGTATTGTGTTCGAGAACCAGCGTATCCCGTGGATGGGAAAAATCTGGGATAATAGGTGCAGACCGGAGTACTCTTCATCATGATTACTTACCAGATTATCAACACCTTGCCCGAATTTGATGTCCTGGCGGGTTCCTGGAATGCCTTATTGGATGTGAGTGCAAGTCATGTGCCATTCCTGCGCCATGAATACCTGATGGCTTGGTGGCAAACCCTGGGTGGGGGTGAATGGAGTCATGCTGAAATCCAGATCATTCTTGGAACTGAAGATGGCAGGCTGATCGGCATCGCCCCTTTTTTTCTCTCTGACGATCGACAGGCTGATGGGAGACTCTGGTTCATGGGGTCAATCGAAGTGTCAGATTATCTTGACCTTCTGGTCCGGCCCGAGGATGTCAACCGGTTTTGTGAGGGACTGTTGGAATACCTTCCAATAAGCAGCCTGAAAAGCATCGGCAAATTGGACCTTTACAACCTATTGGAGGATTCACCGACCATAAAAGCATTTACCGAAGCCGCAATGCGAACAGGTTGGCAAACCCAGGATACGATACTGCAGCATTCGCCGTACATCCCACTCCAGGGCGATTTTGAGATGTACCTGGCGGCGATTGATAAGAAACAGCGTCATGAGATTCGCCGCAAATTAAGACGCCTTGATATGGCAGGTATATCATACCAGTGGTACACAACTATAAAAGAGGAGAACCTGCCCGGAGATATCGATACATTTTTGGAATTAATGTCCTTTGACCAGAAAAAAGCGGTCTTTTTGACACCCTTGATGCGGACCCACATGCAAAATGTTATGCGTTGTGCGTTCCAAGCGGATTGCCTGCTGTTAACTTTTCTTGAAATCGAGGGCAAGAAGGTCGCAGGCAGTTTGTCTTTTGATTATCTGGATCGTTTGTGGTTGTACAACTCAGGAATCAACCCTGCCTATTCCGATTATTCACCTGGCTGGATTATGCTGGCAGAACTTATCCGCTGGGCATGCGAACATCATTATCGTGAATTGGATTTCATGCGGGGAGATGAGGAGTACAAGTACCGTTTCGGGGCGCAAGATCGTTTTGTCAAGCGGCTGCTGCTCAGCCGGTAATGTTAACCGGCATCCTTCCGGGCGGATACCATTTGTATTCACGTGAGACGATTGACTGTTTGATATTTTCCCTGGCTTCTTCAGTTGTTTGTGGGATGCGATCCTCTATAACCATCGGAGACCCGGTGAAATCGACCACACCCCTTTTATCCGGGTTAACAATCAAGACGGCACTCAGATTACCGATTTTCTGCAAGCGGTGACTGTCTATGTTGATTGGAACCTGCCGCTCAAACCTGCGTATATCATATTGGAGATAAAACCATGACAAATCAAAAACAGCATGTTCCCTGGTTCCTATGGCCATTCTGGGCTATTTGGCGCCTGGTTGTGATCATCATTGGACTGACCGGGCGTCTGGCAGGTGCTGTTTTGGGATTGGCGTTACTCATAGTAGGAATTATTCTTGCCCTGACAGTAGTGGGTGCCTTTGTAGGAATCCCACTTGGCCTGTTAGGCCTGCTGTTAATGGTGCGTTCAATCTTTTAATAAAGACCTTCATTGACGCTGGCATCCGGGCGTGATAAAATCGTTTTCTCTTTGGGTGCGTAGCTCAATGGTAGAGCAGTGGCCTTTTAAGCCATTGGTTGAGAGTTCGAGCCTCTCCGCACTCACTTAATTCGCCGTAAGGCGATTTTTATTTCTCTACGTACCACTTTTCAAATTGAACCAGACCGTCGACCACCGGTAGTGAGTATACAAGGTGTGGCTGAACAAGGTGGGTACTGGAAAACCAGAAAAGAGGCACCAGATAGACATTTTCGGATTTAATATTCTCTTCCAGCTCAATATATAGTTCTGTTCTTTTTTCAATCTCGTTTTCTTTGAGGATCTGATCAGTGATAGACAACAACGCCATGTTTTGCCAACCCCTTGATGAAGCACGGACACTATTCCGGAACAATTCATAATAGAACAGATTACCGGCATCATTATAGTCAAGGCAAAAGCTGTTCAACCAGACCATCGGGGGGGTATCCGAGCCGAGCATTTCCGAGAATTTAACTGAAGAATAATCAGATACTTTAACCTGTAAATCCAGGTTATCCATCCACATCCGTCGGATTTCATTCGCCAATTTTTTTGATGAAGATGTGGATGGAACAACAATCTCAATTTCAGGCACATCAGCAGGACTCACATAAAATTTGTCCAACATTTTGCGGGCGGCTTCAAGATCATACTGGATACCCATGTCAGCTATCTCATTGACAGCAGGTGCTCCACGACTCCCGGGCATCATCAAACATTGGGCGGGTTGATAATCAGAATCATACAGGTTGAGGATGGCTTGTTGATCGATTGACATGGCCAGCGCTTGTCGTAAACGCGGAGAATCCACAGGGGAAAGGTTTGTATTAAATCCCAATACCCTCACGCATGAGTGGATATTGGATTCCATATATTGATTGATGGCTTCATTCTGTTTTGCGCCATCAATATCATTGCTGCTTAGCAGAACAAAGTCGGTTCTGTTGTTTGAGAAGTCTAACAGTGGATCACCACTCGATGAAAGCACGAGTGAGATCGTATTAATGCGTGCCTCAGGGATGCTCTCTGTTCCGACCCAATATGGATTTTTGATCAATGTGAGGTATTCATCGTCATCCCATTCCTTGATAATGTAAGGGCCATAACCTTGAAAAACGCCTGTCCCCATCCAATCATCACCATTCTTGATTATCAGCCATTCAGGCTGGGAACTCATGATCGGTAATTCTGCAAGTGCATCAAAATAAGACACCGGTTCGACCAGTTTGATCTCCAGGGTTTTAGCATCCAATGATTTTATGGCATACTGATGAACACCTGTCGCATCTTCAGCTTGTTCGGCAATCAGGTTGATCAACAATGATGCGTTGGTTGATTTATTCGCCGGATCCAGTATGCGGTTAATCCCATAGACGATATCATCGGCTTGAACCTTGCGAACCTGCCCCCCGGTTTTTACATGCTCCACTTTTCCGGTTTCCGGGTTGTAGCGTACCCATGGAATATCGTCTTTAAGGTGAAAGGTCCATGTCAGTCCATCTTCGGATATTTCCCAGGATTCCGCAAGTCCTGAGCCGGTCTCACCAGTTTCTGAATCCACTCGGGTCAACCCAATCATGGTCACATATGCGATCATCTGATCAGTGCCGGTCGCGACCAGCGGGTCGATATTATACAAATCATACCCCTTGATCGTAATTGCCTGCCCGGTATCGGTATAACTCGTGGGGATCGGTGTGGGTTCTTTTGAAGTCAGAAGGGATTGCATGGTTGCGACCGACACAGTTTGTGTGGCTTGGAAAAAGCCGATTTCCTCACGAGAAATAATCTCCGCTTTTTTACTGCTTTGTGCTGACTCGTCGGATGTGCAGGAAATCAAACCCACCATGATTAAGATGATCAGCAGTATATTGATTTTCCATGTGTGTTCGGTCATGATAGATGATCCTTTCACAGTAGATTGATGCCTATTGGTTAATAACCAAGAATTTCAGACAACCAGTTAATGATTTTTTCAGTGGAAACCGGTCCACCTTTTTCGTATTCGCTTAGATTTGAAAATCTTCTCGTCGCAGGGCAGCTTGGCGGTGTTGAACCGGTAAAGGTCTGTTTGAATACGATCTGTCCTGTGATTGTATTCCTCACAGTAATGATCGTCTGTTGCTGCTGTCGATGCAGAAATCTCATCAGACTTCCGCTTCTATACGGACAAATCTGGATATCAATGGTATTGTGCTCCACTTCAATCACATACCTGAATGTTCCCGGTATGGTTGGTTTCAATTCCTTCGGAACAGTCAGTGATCCTTTACATACCAGAAGACTCCCGGGTTGATTGGCTAACAAATTGATTCCAACTGCGCTGGTCTTTAACCCCGCGCAAGCATCTTCTTTAGCCTTGTTGATCATACTCTGGCCATCGACACCTGCATCATTGGCCAGGGCCATTAGCGCTTCATGGTATCCCTCCTTGGAGCCTTCCAGGATGTCATTATTTTGGGCTTCCTGCTGGGCAAGAAGGAATTTTTCCATTGCCAGGAGATATCGGCCTTCTTTGATCAAAAGATTACCCCATTTGACCAGGGCGGGAGAAATACTTGAACGTGCCTGTAAAGTCAGTTCGGAGTCGGGGTAGTATTCGATCATTTTTTGAATGATTGTTGCTTGATTTATAAAATCATCCCGGTCACCCAGTTGATTTGCGTATTTCAACATCACGTCTGGCAGTATCTGGTCAGTTGATTCTTTTGCGTCCGAGTTGGGATAAAAATTACGCAGTTTCTCCAGTGTTTTCGCAGCTTCTCCGTACTCTTCTTTGGAATAGAGTTGTTCTCCCCAGGTGAACATATTGGCGGCTGATTTTTCATATGCGCTTTCTGCGATGGCACTGGAGGTATATCGCCGAACTACGAGTTCATATTTTTCATAGGCAGTGGAATAATCGCCTTCAGCGGATAATGCGTCTGCCCATTCTACATATGTATTGGCTAACTCATCTTGAAGTTCAGCCGTAGGAATGGAAGTATCATAGTCTTTTTGAATTGTGTAATACTTGGTAATGGCTTGTTCATATTCACCCATTTGCCTTAGTGTTTTTGCCCATTCGAGATACATGTCAACAATTTCTTTCATGGCGGTGGCCGCCTCTGAAGATTCGCCATATTGATCCAGCAGAATCATATATTGTTTATCTGCTTCGGCAAATGATTTTTCTCCGGATAACTCATTTGCCCATTGGTGATGGATAAGCGGTAACTGGTTTGATGCGGCTTTATTCTTTTCAGACTGAGGGTATAGATTGATTAACGATGTATAGGCATTTATGGCATCCTCATATTTGGCTGCTTCAATACTTTCTTGAGCAAATAGCATTAATGCACTCTGGCTGCGCAACTCTTCTGCCTGCGGAATGACTGGTGAGAAGGTGAGTTGACATAGATTTGAGACTGTATCGAATTTTGATAACGAGAGATGATAATTGGCTTCATTGAATGCTGTCATGCCAGTACTAAAGACCTTGTTACATATAATTCGTGATATTCCCCACAATCCACCGATCAGGATGATTGCAGCAACGGAGATGGCTGCAGATTTAAGCAAGCCCAATTTGGTTGCTTTCACTTGGCTTTTCTGGCGCCAGCCATCGAAGACCATCCAGCCAAGCCATATCAACCAGAGCATGATCCATAACCAGGGAGCCTTTGATGCTTTGAATATTGTGGCAGTGATCAGTAAAACCAGTGTCCCGGCAAGATGAATTCCCCAGCGAAGCCATGATCTCATGTAAAGATAACCCAAACCGATACCCGAAAAATTTAAAATGGCGACTTCCAGACCAGTCGTGTTATTGGCAATTACTTGTTCCGCTGGATCATTTACAGATTTTTGGATTTGTTTGGACATGGCTGATTCCTTCCTGTTGGTTCTGTACCCCGATACAGTATCAGGACAACTCTGCGTTATATTAATTTTACATGCAAACTCGTGATGAAGACAACTGAGTTGCTAAACAGGACTATAGTACCAGAAAATCAATCATTTGCCGATTAAGGTATACTGGATGCATATTCCACATTTCCTTGCGAGGTGTTGATGACAGTAAAGGATGAGTTGAAAAGGTGGGAAGAAAAGACCGTCAAGCCGTTAACCGAGAAACATCCAGAAAGAAAAAAAGAATTTAAAACCAGCTCAGATATTCCAATACCTGCAATTCAAATCCCATCGGAAAAACCAGCTGACTACATGAGTGACCAGGGTTTTCCTGGTGAATACCCGTTCACCCGTGGCGTTCAACCCACCATGTACCGCGGCCGTTTCTGGACAATGCGGCAATATGCCGGCTACGCCAGTGCCGCAGAATCCAACAAACGCTATCGTTATTTACTTGACCAGGGACAAACCGGTCTGTCGGTAGCCTTTGATCTGCCCACCCAGATCGGTTATGACTCAGATGACGCAATAGCAGCTGGCGAAGTTGGCAAGGTGGGTGTTCCCATCTCTTCACAGGATGACCTGTCAATGCTCTTAAAGGATATCCCGCTGGAGAAAATCTCCATCAGTATGACGATTAATTCACCGGCCGCTATATTATTGGCCATGTATATCGCAATCGCTAAAAAACAGGGAGTGGAGGTTAAAAAACTTCGCGGGACGATCCAGAATGACATCCTGAAGGAATACGTGGCGCGTGGAACATATATCTTCCCGCCAAAGCCCTCCATGCGCTTGATCACGGATACCTTCTCTTTTTGCAAGACTGAAGTGCCACAATGGAATGCCATTAGTATATCCGGCTATCATATTCGTGAAGCAGGGTCCAATGCTGTGCAAGAGGTGGCTTTCACGCTGGCCAATGCCATTGCGTATGTACAGGCAGCCATTAATACTGGCCTGTCGGTGGATGAATTCGCCAGCCAGTTATCATTCTTCTTTAGTGCGCACAATAATTTTCTGGAAGAGGTGGCGAAATTCCGTGCTGCCCGGCGTTTATGGGCGAAGATCATGTGTGAGCGATTTAAGGCTCAAGATCCGAAATCCTGGATGTTGCGCTTCCATACCCAGACAGCAGGTTCCACATTAACCGCACAACAACCAGAGAACAATGTGGTACGGGTGACGTTGCAGGCACTTGCGGCAGTGATGGGTGGCACACAGTCTCTGCATACCAATTCAAGAGATGAAGCATTATGGCTGCCCACCGAACAATCTGTGAGGGTTGCACTGCGTACGCAACAGATCATTGCCAATGAATCAGGTCTGGCTGATTCGGCTGATCCGTTGGGTGGTGCATATCTGGTTGAGTATTTAACGGATGAAATCGAGAGGCGCGTTAACACTTATCTGGATAAGATTGATGCCATGGGTGGGGCACTTTCAGCCATTGAATCAGGGTATATTCAAAAAGAAATTCAGGACGCATCCTACGCGTATCAAAAAGCTGTTGAGAGTGGCGAGCAGGTGGTGGTGGGCATAAATCAATTCCGGATTGAGGAAAAGATTGCTTTGGATCGCCTGACATTTGATCCGGCCATTGAGCAGGAACAACGCCAGCGGTTGATAAAACTGCGCCAAAATCGCGATTCTGTGAAGGTTGGAGAATTGCTTGGTCAGCTTGAAGCAGGTGCACGTGGCCAGGATAACCTGATGCCCATTTTGGTGACGTGTGTCGAAAATGATGTTACCCTGGGTGAGATATGCTCTTGTTTGCGCAAGATTTGGGGCGAATACAAGCCCTCAACGATGTAAACCAATCAGAACTGGAGGTATGGATGGCGACGGTAAAAAAGATCAACCATGTGGCTGTGGTAGTGGCTGACATTGACGCATCGCTGGGATTCTGGCGTGATGCACTTGGGTTGCCATTGCATCACGTTGAAGATGTGCCTTCACAGAAGGCACAAGTGGCTTTTCTGCCTGCCGGAGAAGGCGAGGTGGAATTAGTGAAACCAACCAGCGACGATTGTGGTACGGCAAAGTTCCTGCGTGATAAAGGACCTGGAATGCATCACCTGTGTCTGGAAGTGGACGACATTGAAGGCATGTTGGTGCAACTGAAAACCAGGGGCGTGCACATGATCAATGAAACACCGGTTGAGTTACCAGGGCGCAAAATGGCATTTATACATCCCAAAGCTGCTGATGGTGTCCTGGTTGAACTCTACCAGCTAACATGAAGATCTCCGAAATAAAAACATGCCGCAATTTGCGGCATGTTTTATATTTAACCAGGGTTATGCAGTAGTGGGCGTCAGCCTGGCTTCTTCTTCCTGTGCCACGCGAATGCCCTCCTCTACATCCACCTTGGAAAGCAGGAAACCACCCAAAGCAAAAAAGATGATCAGAGATACGATACTCAGACGGCTTGCCTTCATAATGGCACTAACTGTGGCAAAGACAAAAGGACCGGCAACACCGGCGATCTTCTCGCTGACCGCGAAGAAACTGAAGAACTCTGCTGATTGACTCTTGGGCAGCATGCGCCCGAAGAGTGAGCGGCTGAGTGCCTGGCTCCCGCCTTGAACAGTTCCCACTGCGAATCCCAAGACATAGAAATGCCAGGCTTCCTGCATAAAATACCCGGCGATCGCGATCAGAGTGTAAATTACCAATGACACATAAATGGAATGCTTGGCACCGATCTTCTTGGCCAACCAGCCGAACAGGAAGGCGAAGGGCACAGCCACAAACTGTACCATTAACAAAGTACCGATTGTAACGCTTGAATCGAACCCGAGCTCCGTGCCATAGATCACAGCCATGGTGATGATGGTCCCGATGCCATTGTTGTACAACCAGAATGCCACAATGAACTTGAAAAGTTGGCGATAACTCTTAAGTTTTCTGAATGTCTCACCAAGCCGGGCGAAACTGGCAGAAAGGGGATTGGCCTTTTCCTCGCCAGGGATGATCTTGTGGGGCGGTTCAGTAACGACACGCAGGACCGGGATTGAGAATACCAGCCACCAAACCGCTACTGTAACAAATGAAAGGCGTGTCATTAATGCGGTGACATTATCTGGGGTTAGCATGATCATGGCCACATTAACAGCCAGCAGGATTCCGCCACCCAGGTAACCCAGCGCATAACCCTTGGAAGAGACTTTATCGATCTCCTCCGGGCTGGCGATATGCGGCAGCAGGGAATCGTAAAAAACCAACGAACCCGAAAAACCGATATTACCGATGATATAAAAGATGGAAGCCTTCAGCCAGTCACCGGTCTGGACGAAGAATAGCAGGGCAGTTCCAAGTACCCCGATCATAACGAATATCGATAAAAGTTTTTTCTTGGAACCGCGCACGTCAGCGTAGGTACCCAGAATCGGCGTTAATAATGCTGCAAAGAGCAGGGCAATGGTGGTCGTGTAACCCCAGGCGCTTGTTGCCTGGTAAGGCTCCAGGCTGCTGGCGGCCACGGTGGAATAATAGACTGGCAAAACGGCAGCCATGATGGTTGTGGCAAAACCCGAATTTGCCCAGTCGTACATCGCCCAGGCATTAATTGCGCGTTTGTGTTGCTTGTTATCCATGGATTCACTCCTTTTTGGTGTTCATTCTCACCCTGAGATTGGTCTATTATACGTCTGAACGAATTATTGTCATATCCTTTATGGTTTATCAAGTTACTCCACAAGGTATAATTATCAATTGCCTATTTTTTGATGAAGACGATTCGAATAGATGAAACATATGTGCTATAATACAATTTATCTCATTATCAGGTGCGGTTTATGACTCAGAACATGATTCATGTGGTTGGTGCCAGGGAACACAATCTCAAGAATATCAATGTGGACATTCCTCGCGACAAGTTGGTAGTCATCACCGGCTTGTCAGGTTCTGGCAAGAGTTCGTTGGCGTTCGACACCATATTTGCTGAAGGACAACGACGATATGTAGAATCGCTCTCCGCTTATGCACGCCAGTTTTTAGGCCAGATGGATAAACCGGATGTGGATTATATCGATGGGTTGTCACCGGCGGTGTCGATTGACCAAAAGGCCACATCGCATAATCCGCGTTCCACCGTTGGAACAGTCACCGAGGTGTACGACTACCTCAGGTTGCTGTTCGCGCGTATTGGTATTCCACACTGCCCGACTTGCGGACGAGAAGTAGTCAAGCAATCAGCACAAGAGATTGTGGACAGTATCACAAGGCTGCCTTCAGGTAGCAAAATTCTACTGTTGGCTCCGATCGTGCGGGCCCGCAAGGGAACCTACCAGGCGGTATTCGAAGAAATTCGCAAAGCGGGATTCGTGCGCTGCCGGGTGGATGGCATCGTTTACAACCTGGATGAAAATATCAACCTGGATCGTTACAAAATCCACACGATTGAGGCGGTTGTTGACCGGCTTGTGATCAATGAGGACTTAAATATTGATGAAAGGAATGCTGCCCTTTCACGCCTTACTGACTCGGTCGAGACCTGTTTGAAGGTTGGCGAAGGTTACCTGACTGTACAAAACTTATCCACCAATCCTCCCCAGGACATCGTATATTCAGAGCATTTATCCTGCCCTGAGCATGGCCTTAGTCTGGCAGAGATCGAACCGCGGACTTTTTCCTTTAATACACCACATGGGGCTTGCCAGGAATGTCAGGGATTGGGTTCCAAACTCGAAATTGATCCTGACTTGTTGATCCCGGATCGCGAGCGTTCCTTGAATGAAGGGGCGATCCTGGCCATGGAATGGAACGGACCCCGGGAAGAAGGTGGCTATTACTGGCAAATGGTTGAGGCGGTCGCCAAAAATTTCCGTATCGATCTGGATGCCCCGGTCAGTACCATTCCACAGGAAAAGCTTGACAAGATCCTGTATGGAACGAACGGTGAAACATTGACGGTGCATTTCCGGGGTCGGAATGACCGGTTGGCAACCTATCAGACTGCTTTTGAGGGGGTTGTGGGTAATCTGGCTCGCCGGTACCGCGATACTCAGTCTGAGTATATCCGGGCACGAATTTCAGAGTACATGACCAACCGGCCATGCCCAACCTGCAACGGAAAGCGCCTGCGTCCCGAAGCTCTGGCAGTCACGGTTGATGATGTCAATATTATCGAGGTGACCAACTGGCCGGTCAACAAGACGCTTGCCTGGATCAAGGCATTGGCTGAGGATGGTAAGTTGCTGACATCCCGTCAGCAGACAATTTCCGAGCGGATCTTTAAGGAAATCATTGCCCGGCTTGGTTTTCTGGTGGATGTCGGATTGGATTACCTGACCCTGCAACGTTCGGCCGGTACACTATCGGGCGGAGAAGCCCAGCGCATCCGGTTGGCGACCCAGATTGGATCGCGCTTGATGGGTGTGCTATATGTTTTGGATGAACCTTCAATTGGATTGCATCCCCGTGATAATGACCGCCTGTTAACGACCTTGAAGGGCCTGCGAGATCTGGGCAACACTGTTCTGGTGGTTGAACATGACGAGGATACCATTCGATCGGCAGATTGGATCATTGATCTTGGTCCGGAGGCTGGTGTGCATGGTGGCCGCCTGGTTGCTGAGGGCAATTTACAGGCCATCCTGGCAAACAAGGACTCTCTGACAGGAGCCTATATTTCAGGTCGGAAAAAAGTGCCCTTGCCTCTGGAGCGCAGGATAGGGAATGGCAAGCACCTGACGATTATTGGAGCCAGGGCAAATAATCTTAAAAATTTAAGTGTGACCATCCCACTCGGAAAACTGGTATGCATCACAGGTGTGTCAGGGTCCGGAAAGTCAACCCTGATGGTGGATGTCCTCTATTCAGCACTTGCCAGGGATTTAAATGGGGCACATTCGATGCCGGGTGAACATGAACGCATAGAAGGAGTTGAATTACTCGACAAGGTGATCAATATCGACCAGTCGCCCATAGGTCGTACACCACGCTCCAATCCCGGAACGTACACTGGCATGTTTGATGAGATCCGCCAGCTGTTTACCAGTCTGTCTGAGAGTAAGGTGCGCGGTTACAAGGCTGGGCGATTTTCCTTTAATGTTCATGGTGGTCGCTGTGAAGCCTGCCAGGGGCAGGGGCAACTACGTATTGAAATGCAATTTCTTCCGGATGTGTATGTGCCTTGCGATGTGTGTCATGGGGAGCGATTCAACCGCGAGACGCTGCAGGTTAAGTTCAAAGGGCTGTCGATCGCAGATGTGTTGGATACCACCGTGGAAGCCGGATTGGAACTGTTCAGCGCCATACCCAGTATTGTTAATAAATTGAAGATGCTATCTGAGGTTGGTTTGGGGTATATCAAGATCGGCCAATCGGCTACTACTTTGTCAGGTGGTGAAGCGCAACGAGTCAAGTTGGCCCGTGAGCTATCCCGTCGTGCCACCGGCAGGACACTTTACGTTCTGGATGAACCGTCTGTTGGTTTGCATGCTGCTGATGTCCACCGGCTGATCGAAGTGCTTCAGCGACTGGTGGATGCCGGCAACAGTGTGCTGATCATCGAACATAATCCTGACATTGTTAAAGTGGCCGATCATATCATTGACCTGGGTCCAGAGGGAGGTGATCGGGGTGGTTATTTGGTGGCGGAAGGTACGCCGGAAGATATCTGTGAAAACAAAAAATCGTTCACTGGCCAATTCCTCAAGGCACATCTGCAGAGTCACCACGCTTGATCGTAAACATATCCATATCACGTGCCACTGAAACATTCGGGAAGACCTCTGCAGCCTCAGTTTGAACATCCTTCTCCCGATAACGGCGGGAGATGTGGGTCAGGATTAACTTTTTGACACCCGCAGCGCATGCCAGTTCTGCTGCCTGGCGGGCTGTTAAATGAGCGAACTCTCTGGCCATATCGGTTTCTGCTTCTAGGTAAGTTGCCTCTATCACCAGCGCGTCTACTCCTTTAACTGATTCTATTAAACTGTCGGTGTTGCCTGCGTCCCCTATATGTGCTAAACGTGTTCCGGGAGTCAAAGGTCCCAATACTTCCTCTGGCTGGATCTTTCGCCCATCCGGCAATACCACGGGCTTGCCTGCTGACAGTTCGCGACGTACAGGCCCCGGGGGAATATTCAGTGCTTCTGCCTTGTCGGGGAGAAAAGCCCGCCGGGGTTGTTCCTCGAACAGGTATCCGAAATTATCACTTCCCCGGTGAATAACAGGAAAGGCGGTGATGGAAAAGTCATCCGCCTTGAAAATAACGCCGGGCTTGATTTCTCGTAATTCAATTGGAATTGGCGGTTTTACACCTCGCAGGACGATATCAAACAGCAGGTCATGAATTCGATCCAGTGCGGTTCGTCCGCCATAGATATGCAACGATTCTATGGCTTCCCAGCGCATATAGGTTGAGAGTAAACCGGCCAGACCCAGGATATGGTCAAGGTGACCATGGGTGATCAGGATGTGGTTCAACCGTTTGAAACCGATACCTGATTGCAGGATTTGACGCTGGGTACCTTCACCGCAGTCGATCAGGAAGCGATGTTCATTATGCTGCACAACTTGGGCTGATAAACCGCGCCTGGCAGAAGGGGCGGATGCAGATGTCCCCAGGAAAATGATCTCGAACAAAGGATATTAACCGGAAGTGATTGGTTTGTTTTTGCCGAGGTCCGCGATCATTCTGACCAGGCCAATGGCACCCATGCCGATCTTGACGCCATCGTTGGCAGTAATATGAGGGGGGGTTTGGGTTTGTTCAGCATGTTTGACCAGCAGCATGGCTGCCAGGGCACCTGTGACCGCCCCCACACCGGTTCCAATTAAAAGGGTTTGTGTTTTCCAGTTCATAATAACCTCAGGTTCTTGTAAGGGCTAATCCTGTTCTTTCCTTTTTCCCCCGGGCGAAAGCCGTTCTCGCGCCCGGCTGAGGATGAAAAAGGGGAGCATCAATCGGTTCGACCAGGATGTGATCATGGAAGCAACCAAATCGACCTGCATGGACAATAATCGCATCTGCGGCACTAAATGAAAGACACGACTGGTGATGGCAATGGTCAATGCCAGTGCAATGAAGGTTAATAGACCGAGCAATGCAAGTGGCAGGACCAATAATATAAGTGCGACATCTCTTCCCTGGCCCAGACTCATTCCATCGGACTGTGTGACGATCAGGATGGCGATAAAAAAAACCGCAAGAAGCAGGAATACTACGATAAATGGAACCCAGATGTGCCAAAGTGCTTGCGAGCGGTGTTTACGATCAGGAATCTCGTATTTCGCCAGTGGATCATTCATATTCTTGTCCATGTGGTTATTGTAGCATATTCGATTACAGTCCCAACCTCTCAGATAGACTGTACCGGTATTGTTCAAGTGAGTTTGAATTCTGAGCCAACCCACTATCCATGGCAGCCTGGGCAACCGCTGGGGCCTCCCACAGGCATACACGACGGTCAAGCGGTTTTGGGACGATGTAATCTCGCCCAAACTCCAAATGGTCGAGTTGGTATGCGTGCAACACCTCTTCGGGCACGTTTTCCTTCGCCAGTTTGGCTAGTGCCTGACTGGCCGCCACCTTCATGGCAGGATTGATCGCCCTGGCGCGCACATCCAGTGCACCCCGAAAGATATACGGGAACCCTAATATATTGTTGATCTGGTTGGGAAGATCAGAGCGACCGGTTGCTACGATGGCATCTGGTCGGGTAGCCCGGGCCAGATCATAAGAAATCTCGGGATCAGGATTGGCCATGGCAAAAATGATCGGATCTGCCCGCATGCGTTTCAGCATTTCGGGTGTAACAAGGTTGGCCGCAGAGAGTCCGATGAATACATCGGCTGCCTCTATGACATCCGCCAATGTACCGGGTTTATCGCCCTGGGCAAAAATTGCCTTTTCAGGAAACATATCCTGGATACGCCCATGATAAATCAGCCCGGCGATATCACACATCCAAATTTGTTCACGCGGAACCCCCAAAGCCACCAGTTGGTTGGCGCAAGCCACACCGGCTGCACCCGCACCGGAAAAGACCACTTTGATATTGGTTGGCGTTTTCCTTACCAACTCAAGTGCATTTAGTAAACCGGCACTCAGGATAATGGCTGTACCATGCTGGTCGTCGTGAAAGACCGGGATATCCAACCGTTTGATCAATTCAGCTTCAATTTGAAAGCATTCAGGCGATTTGATATCTTCAAGGTTGATTCCGCCAAAGGTTGGCGCCAGGGAAGCGATGATCTCGATCAACTCACCCGGATCTTGACAATCGATCTCAATATCAAAAGCATCGATACCTGCGAATTTCTTGAATAGGATAGCCTTTCCTTCCATAACCGGCTTGGAAGCCAGTGCTCCGCGATCACCCAGTCCAAGAATGGCAGTCCCGTTGGAGATCACACCGACCAGGTTGCCTCTGGCGGTGTATTGGTAAACATCATCGGGATGCTTGTCGATGGCCAATACTGGATGTGCCACACCAGGTGTATACGCCAGACTGAGATCGCGCTGTGAGGTTAATGGTTTGGTGGGTATAATGGCCATCTTGCCCGGACTCGGGTATCGATGATAATCGAGTGCTTCCTGTGAGGTGATCTTGATCATGTATCCATTCCTGTCTGATCCATTGTACTTGATTGGTTGTATTATTTATAAGACAAATATAATCCAAGGCCTGCAGGTACTGGTCAACAGACACCTTCTTTTTACTCATCTGGTGGTAATTGTGTTGACATTATCATGTATAATAGCGCAAGAAGTCATTTACCGGTAAATAGTCCGGATAGAAACCGGGATGGCCCCGGCAATGCAAATTGAATAAAAAATGGATCGTGCCATTAGATCAGGCACACAATATTTACTGAACTGGTACTTTTAGATGGCAGGAATGACAACCTGATAGTAAGACGAAACTGAAATGGTTTTCATTTATTTCACTAACCAATATCGCTTGCACGCCTGTAAGGCCTGTCATTCTGTCCATCCGGTAAAAACCCATTGTGGGATGTCGTCAGAGTATATGCGCGGATTATTTATTGCGATAGACTGATCGGTTAATCCACATCCTGATTTCAATAATCATTGTCACAGCCTTCCCCGGTAGCTGAGGTGGATGGCTGTTGCTGTTTAATACAATGGGACGAATCATTACTGCTTTGGAACCACAAAAGCACAGAACCAACCGGGTGAACGTTCATCTGGATGGTGCATACGCTTTCAGTCTGGCTTGCATTGTTTCCGCCTGGCTTTCGGTTGGGCGCGAATTGAGTGATACAGAGATAGATAATCTGCTGCGGGATGACAGCTTCGAAGAAGCAACACAAGCAGCTATGCGATTTATCAACTACAAACCAAGAACTGCTGCAGAAGTACGAAAGCGACTGGTTGAACATAAAATTCCTGAAGCAGCCATTGAACATACTCTCACACGTTTAACTCAAACCGGATTGATCAATGATGACAAGTATGCCCGGGATTGGGTTGAGAGTCGCCAGGCATCTCATCCACGCAGCGCCCGCATGATAGATTTCGAATTGCGACGCAAGGGTATTGGCAGACTGGAGATCGAAACAGCAATGTCGGAAGCCTGTGATGATGACCAGCAGGCTTACCAGCTTGCCAGTCAGAAGATCAGCCGTTATGAAGGTCTGGAATACCCTGAATTCCGGGAAAAACTGGGCAGTTTACTCGCGCGCCGAGGATTTTCTTATGAGGTGGCAACGCGGACTGTGAATCGGCTGTGGTCAGAACAAAACAAAGAAAGAAAAAACGATTAAAGGATCACCATGGATAACAATATAGTATTGCTCGTCATTGTGAGTGTCATATCAATTGTCATCGGTTACATTATCAGCAGTGCATTGGCACAGCGCAAGACCAAAGATCAGCAGATGAAGCTTGACACAATGGTTCAAAAGGCGCAAGAGGAAGCCCGCATGGTTGAGTTGCAGGCCAAAGATAACGCACTGAAAGTCATGCAATCTGCCGAAGCGGAAAATGCACGCCGGCGTGCTGAATTGGGCCGCGAAGATGATCGACTTCAAAAGCGGCGAACTGAAATGGACCACCGCTTTGAGCGTCTTGAACAGCGTGAGCAGAATCTGAACAAGCGCCAAAGTGCATTGGACAAGCGTACCAATGAAGTGGAGAAAATGTACGAGCAACAATTGACTGAATTACAGCGTATTGCAGAAATGACCAGTGAGGAGGCGCGCAGCGTCCTGCTTGTGGAAGTTGAAAAAGAAGCCCGGGGAGATATGGCGCGTATTATGCGTCAGATCGAAAACGAAGCCCGTGAGGAAGGTGAGACACGGGCAAGGCAGCTGATTGCAGATGCCATCCAGCGTGTGGCATCTGATCAGGTGGCCGAGGTGACTACATCGGTGGTTACATTACCCAATGAGGAGATGAAAGGTCGGATCGTCGGCCGTAACGGTCGCAACATCCGTGCCTTTGAACAGGCAGCCGGAGTGGATGTGATCGTGGATGATACACCTGAAGCTGTCACAATATCCTGCTTTGATTCAGTCCGGCGCGAGATTGCCCGGCGTTCGCTGGCGAAGCTGATCCAGGATGGGCGGATTCATCCTGCTTATATTGAAAAAGTCCTTGCTGATGAAACCGTTAACGTCGAAAAAGATCTTAACAAGGCTGGCGAGGAAGCTGTCTTTGAAGCGGGTGTGGCCGGGTTGCATCCCGAGATCATCAAGATGCTTGGCAGATTGAAGTATCGTACGTCTTATGGTCAGAATCAGCTGGCACATGCGGTCGAAGTTGCCAAACTGGCTGCTGTTATTGCAGCGGAATTGGGTGCTGATGTAGAAGTGTCCAAAACCGGTGCGCTGCTGCATGACCTTGGCAAGGCGATGGATCACAATACTGAGGGTACACATGCCATGCTGGGTGCGGAATTCGCAAAGCGGTATGGTGTCAATCCCAAGGTGGTCAATGTCATTGCCTCACATCACCATGAGATCGATCAGGAAAGCGTGGAAGCCATCGTGGTTGAGGCGGCAGATGCAATTTCAGGTGCCCGACCGGGTGCACGACGTGAGGACTTGGAACAATATCTTAAACGCTTGCGCGCACTTGAGGAGATCGCCAATTCTTACAGTGGTGTTGCCCAGAGTTATGCCATCCAGGCCGGACGTGAGGTACGTATTATTGTCAAACCGGAGGAGATTGATGATCTGGCTTCTGCCCGTCTGGCTCGTGACATTGCCAAAAAGGTTGAAGAAACAATGCAGTATCCCGGCCAGATTAAGGTGACGGTCATACGGGAAACTCGCGCGGTGGAAATGGCCAAGTAGGCCAGCATTTTTATTGAGAAAAACGATGGGCGAGATCATTCCCGCCCATTTTTATTTCAAAAACGGATTATTCAGGCGCTCAAACCCAACGGTGGTTTCCGGACCATGACCGGGCAACAGGCGGGTTTCATCTGGTAAGACCAGAATCTTATTGCGGATGCTTTCAATAAGCTGGGCATAGTCCCCGCCGGGCAGGTCTGTCCTGCCAATGGCTCCGGCAAAGATGACATCTCCACAAAAGACCACCTTTGCCTCCGGAATGGAAAATATTACATGCCCGGGACAATGACCGGGGGTATGGTGGATGTTGAAATTAATACTACCGATTGAAATCGTTTCGTCATCTGAAAGCAGATGTGTCGGTGCGGGGAGTATCCCCATTTGATATTGATCGGTGAAGGGTTTTTTACAATCATTCCATAAAGGAAGATCTGAGGGGTGAAGCCCAACCACGGGTTTTTCAGGCAGCATCTTAACCAGGTCGTGAACACCCGCAATGTGATCGAAATGTGCATGTGTGATCAGAATATATTTGACCTGTGATGCCTGACGAGGGATAAGCTTGAGATGGGCGCTGATATCAAACGATGGGTCGATGATGACTGCTTCGCGGCTGGCAGCATCAGTGACCAGGTATGTATTATTTTCAATTGGACCAAGCATGAACGAATTGATTTCAATAGCAGGCGACTTCTTTTTCATAATTTGATCATTATATTCAAATCTGGATTAAAATTGAATGCAACCTGGTGGGTGTGGTTATCTTCAACTCGGGCATGCAGACCTTTGTGTATATTGCATTCCCGCCTCATTATATGTTACACATTCCTTCTTGGGAGTAGGACATGAAAGAAAAGATCAGTTTCAAGGATCGAATTGAATATGCTGTTGATAATACTTTCTCACGCGGCACCACCGCATTGATATTATGGCTGGGGGTGGCTTCGCTGGTTGTGATCCTGATGGCAGCCGCACTGATTACCATCACACATACTTACCCGGAAGGTGAACAACCGATCGGTTTCCTTGAGGCAGCCTGGCGCAGTTTAATGCGCACTTTGGATGCCGGCACGATGGGTGGAGATGCCGGATGGGGATTTCGAATGATCATGTTTGGTGTTACGCTGGGCGGTGTTTTCATCATCA
>JAFGXF010000015.1 GCA_016936755.1 Anaerolineaceae bacterium
AATACCATGCAGGCAGTGTTCCTGATGTTTTTTATTTTGCTACCAGGTCGTACTTGTCAAGCAATGCGTCAAAGGTGCCATCTGCTTTGATGGCCGCCAAACCTTCATTGATACTTGCCAGTAACTCTGTGTTGGTCTTGCAGACCGCGATACCGTAATTCTCATCCGTGAAGACACTGCCAACCATCTTGAGTTTGTCTGCATTCTGAGCGACAAAACCTGCGGCCGTTGGGGAATCCGCCACAACCGCATCGATCTGCCCATTCTGGAGAGCCAGGAAGGCCAGGTCGACTGTGTCAAAGGTCGTCAAGGTGGCGCCAGCAATCGCTTCAACTTCCATGGCGCCGGTGGTGCCAATTTGGGCGCCCACCGTCTTTCCGGACAAGTCATCCTTTGAATTGATATCGGCGTTATCAATCTGTACGGTGACGATCTGCCCGGCATTCATGTAGGGCTCTGAGAAGAGCATATTTTCCGCACGTTCAGCCGTTATGGTAATGGCGGATACAGCAGCGTCATACTGACATTGAGCCATGCCGGCCAACAATGGGTCAAACCCAACATTAACGAACTCAATATCAAGGCCTGACGCTTTGGCAATGGCCTCTACCATTTCGATATCGAAACCCGTCAGCTCCTTGGTGGTCTCATCCACCACTTCAAAAGGTGGCCAGGTGGCATCAGTTGCCACACGCACCTTGGTTGCACCTGTAGATGAGCAGGCGCTCATTAGTATCGCAATTGCCAGCAGCGCAGATAATACAACAAAGCTTGATTTTTTCACTTCTTCCTCCAGATAAATAAGATTCATCCAGTCGGATCCTCCAGGATGCAGCCTGGATGATTTAAGCGCTTATTATAGCACTGAATAACAATTGGTTGCAGCTATATCGCGCGTCCAGGTTGATGCGTTTTTCCATGTTAAAATATTTCCATGCTTCAGTTTTGGAAACGACTTATACAGACCCCCCTTTTGGTGACATCCGGCATGATGTTTGGGTTGGGCACAAGTATTGCGGATTATCTGGGTTACCGGTTGGATGGGTGGCGTATTCTGCTTGGGTTGGTGACAGTCTGGTTAATACTGAGCAGTTCATGGACCCTGTATGCTTATTTTGAGCTCATCGCCCGTGGAACCCAGCCTTTCAGCAACCGCAAGGAAGCAAAAAATGGGCAGGTCTACCCGTCACCACAAACCCTCCTTACGGGTGTTATCGTTCTCCTGACTTTCTCAGTGGCATTTGGGTATACACTCTCAAGAAGTGCCACCAATCCGGGACTTGTTGTGCTTATGTTGGTCGGATTGATACTATCATCCGTGCTTTTTTATGGTCAACCGCGCATGGTATTCTCCGGTTACGGGGAATTGATCCAGGCTTTGTTCATTTGCAACCTGGTGCCTGCTTTTGCTTTTTCCATTCATGCTCCAGAAACGCACCCGTCATTACTGCCAGTTACCTTTCCTCTGGTTCTTATATTTCTGGGGATCACACTGACCTTGGAGTTGGAGCGGTTTGCCTCTGATAGTAAACAAGGCCGGCAATCATTGCTTATTCGTCTCGGCTGGCAACGCGGTATCCCGTTACAGCATATACTCATATTGACAGGCTTTGTTCTGCTGGCAGCAGCCCCTTTGTTTGGAGTCGCCTGGCGATTGGTATGGCCGGCGCTCATGGCTTTCCCGGTTGTAATCCTGGAAATCTGGCTGGTTAATCGTGTTGCCCTGGGATTACCTCCCCGCTGGCCGATACTACGTATTACTGCATGGGTAGCAGTCATCCTGCCCACCTATTTGCTTGCCATCACCTTCTGGCAGTCCTGAAGGCATCACAATATCATATGACTGTCTCGCGAGGTCAAAAGGCAGTTTGTATTAACTGGTTTCAAGCATCGGCTGGCAGGATTCTGATGCATGAATTGATGGAAGTAATGTGATTGTAAGTACTCAAGTCAGGCAGTTGTGATATAAATAAGCCTTGCTTTAGGGAAGAATAAAACGATAATTCCATGTAACAGACGGGAAACAAGTAGAACCTGATAAGGAGAAATATGACACTCAAAGTTGGAGATAAAGCCCCCGATTTTAATCTCCCGGATGAAAACGGAGAACACAAGTCGTTAAAGGACTTTGCCGGTAAATATTTGGTGTTGTATTTTTATCCCAAGGACGATACGCCTGGCTGCACAACAGAGGCCTGTAATTTTCGCGATGGTATCCACGATTACACGAAAGCCGGGATTGTCGTCATGGGGGTAAGTCCGGATTCGAGTTTATCCCACCAGAAGTTCAAACAAAAATACAGTTTGCCATTCAGTTTGCTGGCGGATGAGGGGCATAAGGTTTGTGAAGCTTATGGTGTTTGGGGCAGGAAAAAAATGATGGGACGTGAGTATGATGGGGTATTTCGTACAACATTTCTGATCGACCCTCAAGGGATCATACGGCGTGTTTTTGAAAATGTGAAACCTGAAGGACATAGTGCCGAAGTACTGGCAGGCATCAAGCAATGAAGCATATTAATGGGGTAAAATAAAATTTATCAAAGCTCCGCCTGATATTCCATATCAGGCAGACATGTGATCACAATGGCATTAAAAGGCAACCTTCGAGACTTTACACTCCTGCAGCTTTTTAATCTTGTTAACTTAGCTGTAAAAACTGGCAGCCTGATTGTTGAAACGGCTGATGATAAAGCTCAGCTGGCGTTCCGGGTGGGCAAGTTGGCATATGCCAGCCTGGAAAAAGATGATTCGAGCCTGGCTGGCATTCTCATGCGCGGCAATAAGATCAATGCCTCACAATACCGCATCATTCGGGAGCGGGGAACGCAAATTGCGGATCAGGAGCTGGGATTATTAATGATCAATGCCGGATATTTCTCCCAGGATGATATCCTGAGTATGTTGCATGATTATTATATTGGGGTCGTCCACAAGCTGTTTGCGTGGATGGAGGGCAGTTTTTATTTTGATGAGAACCAGACCACTCCAGAAGGGCGAATACCCGTACGCATCGATTTGGAGAACCTGATCATCGACGCCACCCGTATGACTTATGAGCGTGAGATGCTCGAGGATGAGATCCCCAGTCTGGATATGGCCGTCAAATTTAGCGACCGGCCAGGAGCCAATTTGGAAAAGATCCGCCTGAACCCTGAAGAATGGAAAGTAGTGAACTATGTCAATCCCAAGAACACCCTGCGACAGATATCCCGCACGCTGCATTTGAGTGAAATGGAGATTCGCAGAATAATCTACGCATTATTGCAGGCTGGGATTGTTGAATTGATACGCCCCGCGGGCATACCAATCGCTGTCAGCGTGGGAAGCCAGACCACACCCGCACCGGTGGTGTTAAAACCGCAACTATCACTGGTCAACCGGATAATCAACCGCATCCGATCGCTTTAGGATAACGACTATGCAAAATGTAAAAATGGTAGTCACAGGCCCCTTTAACTCCGGCAAGACGGAGTTCATCCACACCGTTAGTGAGATTGACGTGGTTTCCACCGAGAAGAAGATTTCGGGCGCAGATGAGAAATCAGTCAAGGATACAACCACGGTGGCGATGGATTTCGGTCGCATCACGGTGGATGAAAACCTTGTGCTCTACCTTTTTGGCACGCCTGGTCAGAAGCGTTTTGACTTCATGTGGGAAATCCTCTCTGAAGGCATGTTGGGATTTATCGTCATGATCGACAGTACCCGACCGGAAACATTCCGAGAAGCCCGGGGTATTTTGGAGACATTTCGTGCATATGCACCCACGCCTTATATCGTTGCTGCCAATAAGCAGGATTGCCCGGATGCCTGGGATCCATCGGACATGCGGCATGTCTTGCGCCTGGATACGGGCGTCAAGATCCTGCCCTGTGTGGCTACCGACCGGGCAAGGGTCAAGAATGTTCTACTTGAGTTGCTCTATTCCATCCTTGAGGAAATGGGATCCTCGAAACAGTAATTCCATAATTCAATCATCCACCTGATGAATACCGCCAACCACCCTTTTGCTTCTAAGTCCGCCTTCACCGCCGCATTCCGGGAGGTCCTGGGCAACCCCGAGGAGTTTACCAAACTGAAAACATCTGACCGTTCAGAAATCTGGAAAGACCCCGACCATTTGCATGTTCTGTGCAGCAAATTGGAAAGTGCCTTCGCTGGATCCTGTGCCTGCGGGCTGGCCCACCAGATCGGTCGCTCGGCTTTTGTTCATTTTTTACGAAGAGCACAGGAGTTGGGTGATTTGAAGGATAAGAATTTCCGAACATTGCCAGGGAAACAACGATTAGGTGCAATTATCGAACGGCTTGACAGATTGGTGGAAGAAGTGTTTGGCATACCCGTATTTGTAATCGAGGCAACGGATGTGATCCATCTGCAGTCCAGGCCGGCAGGTGATGGGCATGGTCTGATTCCGTATCTGGAAGCCGGGTTTGTGCAGGAGTACTTTCATTGGGCTAGTGGGGGAAAATCTCACACGGTCAGGGTAAATAATGAGACACCCGGCTGGTCAGTAGTGATCGATAAAAAACCGCTGGAATCTTAATAAGCTCCGACTATTTCAAAGATCCTGTTTTTATTTCCGGCGCCGTTGCCGGTAGCGGTCATAATCTGGAACCATGCGCTCGTAGGGGCAATCCATCAGGTTGGAAGAAATCATGAAATCCGCTGATGAGCGGTTGCAAGCGATGGGGACATTCCATACTACCGCCATACGTAACAATGCCTTGACATCCGGGTCATGCGGCATCATTTCCAAAGGGTCCCAAAAGAAGATCAAAAAATCGATCACGCCTTCAGCGATATGGGCACCGATCTGCATATCGCCACCCAGGGGGCCGCTTTGCAGACAGGTGACTGGCAGGTCGAGTGCCTTGGAAAGCATCTTTCCAGTCGTGCCGGTTGCGTAGAGCTGGTGATTGGCCAACAGGTCACGGTTGAACTTGGCCCATTGCAGCAGATCGTCCTTCTTGTTATCATGCGCTACCAGGGCGATCTTTTTTATCGAGTCAATTGGAATGATTTTATAGTCCATGAGTTCACCTTTATTCATGCGGCCATCGCCGATAGGTTAGTGCTAGAGACTAATTTCAACCCAGGGCGTAATTTACAGCTGATCTGGCATGGATCTCAGTTGTGTCATATATACTGACAGGGATGTCTTTTTGTTTGACCAGAAGTGGTATTTCTGTGCAGCCAAGAATGATGCCTTCAGCCCCGTTATTGATCAGGTTGGTTATTATCCTGATGAATTTTTCCTTCGATGCTTGATTAATTTTTCCCAGACACAATTCCTGGTAAATGACATGGTGGATGATCTCCCTTTCTTCGAAATCGGGGATAAGTACTTCTAATCCAAACATATCCGACAGCCTGCCTTTATAAAAATCCTGCTCCATTGTGAATTTTGTGCCCAACAAGCCGACTTTTTTGAGGCCAGCTTTCCTGATCTGTTCCCCGGTTGTATCGACCAGGTGTAAAAGTGGCACATGAATTGAATTTTGGACCTCGTCCGCCATTTTATGCATCGTGTTGGTGCAAATAAGGATAAATTCTGCCCCAGCATTCTCCAGGCTTTGAGCCGCATGGATCATAATCCCGGTTAATTCTTCCCACCTGTCTTCGTGCTGCAGTTTTTCTATTTCGGCAAAATCAACTGAATATAGAACACATTTGGCGGAATGGAAACCGCCCAGGATTCGTTTGGTCTCTTCGTTGATGATCCGATAGTATTCCTGGGTGGACTCCCAGCTCATGCCGCCGATCAAGCCGATTGTTTTCATGTTTACTCCAATTTGAACATCATACCTGACATCAATCCAAAGGTTTTCGGGCGCTAAAGATTGCATGCCCGGCAAGCAGCCAGTTCACATCGATTTGAATGAAACCGGCATTCTCAAGCCATTTGAGTTGGGAAAATATTGGCGAGGGTTTATCGATATCATTGGGATCCAGATGACGGTGCATGTTCCAGCCTTCACGCTCGAAGAATTCAAACGCCTTGTAATTGCCATCCAGGTCAAAGGACCGTTGGCGGACTGCCCGATCCCATTCATCGGCTGCCAGTTTCCTGCCCGCCATGCTGGCAACTTCAAGCACATCCGCAATGATGAGCAGGCCACCAGGAGAAAGCAATTTATATAGATCTTGAAAAAGGACTTGCTTCAGAGGCCCGGTCAGATGATGAATTGCCAGTGATGAAACAATTGCATCGACCGAAAATTTAAAACCTCTCCAGGAATCGGAGGCCAGATCAAACAACTGGCATTGGCAGCGCTTTGAAAAACGTGACAGTCTGTGTTGAGCTTTGTCAAGCATTTCAATGGAACCATCCAATGCCAGGATTGTAAAAAGGGGATGATTCTCAAGTAGAACCTCGGTCAGCAGGCCTTCGCCGCAACACAGTTCCACTAAGAATGCTTTGGGATCAAGATCTGACAGAAGACCGGCAATGAGATGCATCTGGAGTTCACGCTCAGGCACAAAATAACGTCCATAATCCATGAACTGTCTTGAAAGATCTTCGGTCCAGTTGTTTTCTATATCGTGATGATTCATGATTATCAATTGTGCTGTTATAAATAGTTATACTCAGGATAGTGGAATCTCTGGATTTCAATACCATTATAAGTATATAGTAGATTTAAGAGTATAAAAAACACCCAGGAATTCCGGGCGTCTTTTTATGAATCAAGCTCCTCGTCGAGGACTCGAACCTCGAACCTAGCGGTTAACAGCCGCCCGCTCTGCCAATTGAGCTAACGAGGAAGGCGTCGTGTATTATACGGAAGGGTGAGAGGTGTGTCAAGTGCCAGCCGGAATGACTCCGATCACCCACTCATCATCAGGGTTTCCAATCACCGATGTCTGACCAGGCATAATCCAGGTGCGACATCAGAACCTCACCCAGTTTCTTTCGGACCCGCAGACGTGCGGTCATCATTAACTCCAAGCCACCCAATTCGTTTAATTTTTGCCCTATCTTACGCGCTTCGATGTTGTGGCATTGGAAATTGAATGAGCCTCCGGGCAACTCAGAAAGATAGTCGTCCCTTTTGCCGACCCCGATCAATTCCTCAATCAATCGTTCTGCCTCCTTGCGGGAGGATGGATTCAGGGCTTCAGGTAAAGGAACAGGTTTTAATTTATCGAAGAATGACATGGCATTTTCTCCGGCAGGCGTGTGGTGTATGATTATTATACCCAGATGATGAGTTCCTACCAAAGGTTATAATGAATGCATATGTCGAACAACCCGCCAGCCACACCAAACTGGATTGACACCCCTGCCACCTTCGCTGCCATGCTGGTGGAACTGCGTGATTCACCCATACTGGCGGTCGATACTGAATCGAACAGCTTGTTTGTCTACCATGAGCGGGTCTGCCTGGTGCAGATTTCCACTGGCCAGGCTGACTACCTGATCGACCCGCTTGTTATCGATATCCGGCCGCTGGGTGATTTATTCAGCTCACCTGGTATTGAAAAGGTTTTCCATGCTGCCGAGTATGACATCATCTGTTTGCGACGTGATTACCAATTCTCCTTCTCCAACATTTTTGATACGATGGTCGCTGCTCGCTTGTTAAAGAAAACCGCATTAGGTCTGGCTTCGATATTAAAAACAGAATTTAACGTGGTGGTGGATAAGCGCCATCAACGTGCCAATTGGGGTGAACGGCCGGTGAAACCAGCCATGCTGGAATATGCGCGCCAGGATACTCATTATCTGATCCCATTACGCGAACAAAGTGCCCTTGAACTGCACAAAGCCGGTATGTGGGAGTTGGCACAGGAGGATTTCAGACGCCTGGAACTCACCGATGGCCGCCCTCCAGTCAAACCGGACTGCTGGTCGGTGGCGGGCAGGGAAAACCTGGCACCACTCCAGATGGCAACCCTGCAGGGGTTGGTTGAGTACCGGGATCGCTATGCCCGGCGGATCGATCAGCCTCTCTTTAAGGTTATGAGCGATCAGTCATTGGTGGCACTGGCGCGGGTTATGCCGAAAAACCGCAGGGAAATGCAACAAACAATGGCCCTGTCTGAGAAGCAAATGCACAGACACGCGGATGAGCTGCTGGCGGTCATCCGTAAAGGCGTGGAGGGGCCACTGCCTAAGCGCAAAATCAACCGGCGCCCACCGGAAATCTACCTGACCCGTTATGAGAAGTTAAAACGCTGGCGTTCAACGACTGCCTCCGAAATGGGGCTGGAATCGGATGTGATCCTACCCAAGGACATCATCCGAGCCATTGCCGAATTGCGTGAGATCACCCGTGAAAACTTGAAAGAAGCCATGTGCAGCACGCCTTGGCGTTTTCAAAGGTTTGGAGAACGAATCCTGGCGATACTGGCAGAACCCATATCAACCGAAAGGTTATAAATGAAACTGCATATATTGGGCGCCGCCCAAACGGTCACCGGTTCACAATACCTGCTGGAGGTGAATGGCTCGCGACTCTTACTGGAGTGTGGTTTGTTCCAGGGTCGCCGTGCAGACACCTATGAGCGTAACCGAACTTTCCACTATGATCCCCAAAAACTTGATGCGGTGATTCTTTCGCACGCCCATATCGATCATAGCGGGAACCTGCCCAATCTCGTGAAAAATCATTACACCGGGCCGATCTATGCCACTGCCGGTACTGTTGATCTGGCAGATGTCATGCTCCGCGATTCAGGCTATATCCAGGAATCGGATGCTGAATATCTCAACAAGAAGCGCAAGCGCAAAGGATTGCCAGCGGTTGAGCCACTTTACACTGCGGCAGATGCAGAAAGAGTTAAGCCACTGATGGTTGAGATTGATTATGACCATGTATTCGAACCTGTCCCGGGGGTGTCTGTCCGCCTGGTCGAGGCTGGTCATATCCTGGGTTCAGCGGCGATATCCCTGAAGATCCAGGAGAACGGAAAAACGAAACGCCTGTGGTTCTCGGGCGACATCGGTCGCCCCGGCATGCCGCTCTTGCGAGATCCGCAACTGCCGGGTGAGGTTGATGTATTAATGATGGAATGCACCTATGGTGACAAACCGCACCCCGATCCGGAAGCGGCCTTCCAGGAATTCCGGGATATGGTGATGCGGACGGTTACACGCGGTGGGCGGGTCATCATTCCCGCTTTCGCGGTCGGGCGGACCCAGGAACTTGTCTACCTGCTGCACGAGATGAACGATGATGGTTTGATCCGGAACATACCGATCTTTGTCGATAGTCCGCTGGCAGTGGCTGCCTCGCTGGTGTTTA
>JAFGXF010000109.1 GCA_016936755.1 Anaerolineaceae bacterium
ACCCGGCATCGTGCCCATCGGCTGGCTCAGCAGATCGGCCGCTCCGGTTACAAGGTGACCAGCTTGCACAGCGACCGCACCCAGGGCCAGCGTCAGGTTGCGATCAACGGCTTCAAGAAAGGCGTTTATCAGATCATGGTCGCGACCGATATCGCTGCCCGCGGGTTGGATATCGAACATATTTCACATGTCATCAACTATGATATGCCGAATACATCTGATGATTATATCCATCGCATTGGCCGTACCGGTCGCGCGGAACATACTGGCGATGCCTTTACCCTGATCACACCCGATGATGCCGATATGGTGCGCACATTGGAACGTTTGATGAAACAACCACTTAAACGCCAGGTGCTTGCTGATTTCGACTACAAGGCACCACCGATGGCGAACACAAAACCGGTTGCCAGCGTTCCCCAGCACCACCAGATCGGCCGGGGACCACAGGGTTATCGCCGATAGGGAAGTGGATCGAATGGCTCCCCCAAAATGTGCTGAACTCCAACCCGGAATACGGGTCAGAATCGTTGAAAAGCAAAACCAGCCCACCGGCCAGTTAACCGAGGGGGTGGTGATGCGCATCCTGACCAGCAGCCCGGTTCACCCGCATGGCATCAAGGTCATGCTGGCGGATGGCAAGGTTGGCAGGGTGCAGGAGATTGTCAGATAGCTTATACCGGAACTCCAATAGAAAAAGCTGGCTGAATTATCTCAGTAAGGGTGCACAGCTCCGAAGGACGCAGAGCGATGTGCACCCTTACTGATTATTCACGTCAACCAGTTTTTTAGTATTTGGGAACGTAAATTATCCGCCCAATTCTTTATAAAAGCTTCATCCCGAATATCCCCCGGTCTGGCCTGAATTGCCATCAAAACGAAGATGCGCGCCGGCCACTTTAGGGTGAAGAGGTTCAGGGATCCACCGAAAAGACCCACAGCCAGTGGCCTGGCTGGAGCGGCACTTTTCAGGATCGGATGAACATAGTTGTACGGCAGCGCATACAGTTCCTTGGGCGACAACCGTTTGGGATTGCGCGGCGCCTGTGCCAAACCAGGATCCACCTGGACGGGTATGCCATCGATAGCTGTTTCACGCGTCTCCGTAAGGCTCATGGCTGTCAGGAAGCAGGCGAAGGGTTTCCCTGACAATGCTTCCCGGTGCGTGCGCAGGAACCGCCGGGCCTCCCGGTGCCAACCGATGATCATGGGGGCTCCGATGATCACAGCATCATAGTGGGCAAGATCACTTGCTTCAGCCAGCGGTTTAACCTCGGCCTGCAGCGTCTTGTTCCCGATGGTTTGCTTAACCATCTCAGCCACATCCGCAGTTGATCCGGCGTTGGTGGCATAGGCGATCAGTATCTTTTTCATTAATAACCCAGATTAGGTGGAATGAATGGGTTCACCCCAGCGCGACATCCAGCAGCATCATGATCGCAAAACCGATCATGGCCCCGAATGTGGAGGTATCGGTATCATGCTGGTTGCGCTGTGATTCGGGGATCAGTTCCTCGATCACCACGTAGATCATGGCGCCGGCAGCAAAGGCCATCGCATATGGCAGGAGTGGACGAATGAAGATCACCGCCGCTGCACCCAGCAGCCCGGCGATGGGTTCCACCATGCCGGAAAGCTGGCCGTACCAGAAGCTTTTAAAACGGGTCAAACCTTCTCGCCGCAAGGGGATCGAGACGGCCGCACCTTCAGGAAAGTTCTGCAGCCCGATACCCAGCGCGAGTGCAACTGCCCCGGCCAGAGACGCTGAGGGAATATCAGCCGCCAGTGCGCCAAAAGCCACTCCGACTGCCAGCCCCTCGGGGATGTTATGCAGTGTGATGGCCATCACCAGCAGCAGGCTGCGCTGCCAGTTGGTCTTGATGCCTTCGGCCTCCTCGGTCGGGTAGCCGATATGCAGGTGAGGCAGGAGTTTATCGACACCCCACAGAAAAAGCCCGCCTGTGAGGAAACCGATTACCGCCGGCAGCCAGTTGGGCAGGGGACCCTCGGCGGCCATTTCGATGGCGGGCGCCAGTAGCGACCAGAAACTGGCCGCGATCATGACGCCTGCGGCAAAACCCAGCATGGCATCCAGGACGCGGCGGTTGATGGACTTGAAGCCAAACACCAGGCTGGCGCCCAGGGCGGTGACGAACCAGGTAAAAATGGTCGCCATCAATGCCTGGAATATGTGGTTTTGTTGGGAAAGCCATTCAATCAATTGGTTTTACTCCATGTATATTTGGATTCAATTCAAGAAGATAGCCAATTATATTCCATGAATGTACTATGATTGGGCATACAGTTTATTAAGAAATAATTCGCCTTGCACTTGCAATCAACAGATAAATGTGCCATAATGATTCTATAAATTTTCCAGTCTCACAACCACCGGAAAACCGCACCAAGTCCTGCTGAGTGATCGCTGTTTTAAAGACGAAGACTTGATAATCGATTAAACGAAACCACCTGGTGTTGGTTTCGTTTTTTATTTTATCTGTTCAGATGAATTGAATAAACTTATGAGCCCTGCTGGATTTCTTTTACGATTCACTTTAAATTGATTACCACTAATGAGATGACCACATGATGCTGATCATTTTCAGCAAGGAGGTTTGGCAAGGATAAAAGACCTTATTTCATGTATATCATTTTCCACACGAATGACCATCATTATTCTGTTCAAGGAGGATGACATGCGTTCTCGTAATATGATTTTGATAGCGTTGTTCTCGAGTCTGATCACAGTCTTTTTAATTGTGATCGTGTTTACTTGTGTCAGTTCCACCCTGGCCAATAACGTCTTCCAGGCGGGTGACCCGCCCGTCCTGGACTCACCTGAAATCCCTGAGGATGAAGAAGAAATGCAGGATGATACATGTTACCTGCACACGACCGGGCTGGATTTCAAGGAGTTCAGTGGCTCAGCGACTTACACGGCAAGCAGTGGCGGTTGCATCTATCTGAGCAGTGGCAATTACCTGTTCTCTGCGATTGACCTGCCTCACGGATCAATGATCAAAACGATGTATTTATACTTCAGGGACAGCAACAGTGGGGGGAACGGGCGCTTGGACTTCTACCAGTATAACGACGGGTATGTTGGCACCTTGCTGGCGAGTATCTATACGGATGACGCCCATCCCGGGGACAATGACTCGAATGTTACTTATATGGATCTCGATGTTAATAATTATGATTACAGTTACGGCGTTGAATGGTATGTACCGCTGAATGGTACTTCGCTGCAAATTTGTGGTTACCGCATTACCTACACTGTGCCGAGTGTTTTCGGGTCCGCCCTGCCGATCATCAAAAGGTAAGCGCTTTATTAAGTGCCAGGCACGTTATCATATGTGCCTGGCACTTAATTTGAAGGCAGCGTGATGCGATTGGGGTGAGACATCCACCCTGAGGCAACCAACAGGGAGGTGGATAACGAGGGCCTGGTACCTGAAGAAAAGCACCTGGGCCAGTTTTGCTCGTTTCTAAACTGTATTCAGTGTCAGTGTGTCATCGAAATGCCAGGGTGCCCCCAAGCTCCTGCTGTAGTATTGATATTCGCTACGAATTGCCGCCAATATTTTTGGTTCTGTCTTGCCTATTATAAAACGATAACAACACGACTTGTATTTGAATGTCAGGCACACGGGTTAATGTTGCCTGGCATTTATCTTTTCTTGACTCACTATATCTATTGGTAACCAATGTCGAATATTAGCATTACCTGACACATCCAATCAATATTTTGCAGGAAATAATGTACATCAGGAGATTGCCTGTTATGATGCTTATGATATCGAACCTGACCATGACCATATGTGTCTGGATTTGGTGCTTGCAATCCAAAATGAAGCGTGTAATAATTAGACAAATTTGAAATATTACAAAACCGGATCTTCGATCAGGTCTGCACCACGTTCAGTATGTCTTTGGTAGACAGTCCTGTCTTTCAACCAAGTGAAACCCCGGGTGGTTTCGCTTGGTTATATTAATGCAATCCGGATTTGATATTACAGCAGATAATCGGATCCAGGCAGTATTTATTATTCTAATGAAAAGAGTGTTTACCGGATTGGTTTGTTTGAATGGCAATAAATACTTATAGTAATTGATCGCTTATGTGTCTGTATCAAATAAAGAGCGAAGGAGGTGTGAGGGAAGAAATGGTGTTTTTATGGGTAAAAGAATTTCCATTTCACTTGAACAGACTGATCAACTTTATATAGGAGATTATCATGCATCCAAGGAAATCGATTACAAGTTATTTAACACCAGGCTTGATCTCCATCCTGCTTTTTGCAGCGCTTTTCATTGGTGTGGGGACAACCCTGGCCGAAAATTCATCACAGGAAACCGGCCCAACTGAAGCTGAATTAGATAGTGGCGAAATATTTCTGGGATCTTCCAGCTTGAATTCACCGGAGGTTATTGAGGGACCCGATGAACCACTTGCCACAGGTTACTGGCACAAAACCGGATTGGTATTCTACCCATGGTCATCATCAACGACATATAGCTGGAGTTCAATCGGGTGTAAATATATCACGGGTGGGAGTCTGTATTTGTTCGCCGAGCTCGATTTACCCCATAATGCTGTTGTCACATATATGCGTATGTATTATATTGATAACGATGGTTCCAATGACAGTTATCTCACTTTATGGCAGTTCAATGACGGTGCTTCCAATACCAGTTTGGGTAGTGTCAACTCGACTGGAGCACAAACATATGCAAGATCCGTATCCAAGACCATGAATGTCACTATCGACAATTTAAACTACAGTTATGGATTTGAGTGGGATTCTCATTCTTCTGCCAACACCATGCGCATCTGTGGTGTCCGTGTCAACTATACTATACCGCTCTTTGGTTCTGCCTTGCCGATCATAAAACGTTAGTTCTGCTCAATCAGTGCCAGGTACTGTAACAGTCAGTACCTGGCACTTGCAAAGCAAGTTATCCAATCGCGAAGATTATCCTGGGGGGAGAGAGCAGCTGAATGATTAATCAGTTATTGTTCGTGTGCCTGGCCCTTGCCAGAAGATGATCTCGACAGCAATAATCATACTGGGGAAAATGAGCAGCTTATCTGTACACTGCATGGCGCCTCGTTAACACTCACTATACCCGCAGGCATAGCACTTATGGCAGCCTTCCTCGTTGACCATGGCGGCATGCCCGCATTCCGGGCAAAGGTCGCCGATGACCAGCCAGGGGTCGGTGTTGTTCTTGTCCTGGGAACCATTGCCGCCATTGCCGTTGCCACCCGCTTCTTCATCGCCATTCTGTGCCTCGGTGTCCTTCAGGTATTCATCCAGCGCATGCGCGATGCCGTCCGGCAGGCTGCGCACCCGGTTGGGTCCGAAGCCCAGCGAACGCCCGCCGCCAATACCGGTCAGCTGGCTGAGAATCTCCTTTAATCTGCGGCGCGGCTGGATGGTGGAGGTCAATCTCAGGTTGTACGAGATCAAGCGGCCAAGCGCTTCTGAGTCGGCCGTGATATCCGAGCCGGCCTTGGCGGCGTTGACGAACACCTCGAAGGGCTGGTCACCGCCGTTCTCGTTGATGGTGATGAAAGCCTTTCCAACCGGGGTCTCGATAGAATACGTGAAGCCCTTCAGGTAGCGCGGGCGCGGTTTCTTGGTCTCGGTCCATAAGAGCTCGAGCGGAATCTCCTTACCCTCGCTGTGGATATTCTCTCCGTAGAGTTTCAAGCCCTTTTTCTTCTCGGCGGTGGCTTTGGTTTCCAGCACTACCTTATCCCGTGAGCCGGTCACATAAACCGTGATTCCCTTGCAGCCCAATTGCCAGGCCAGTTGATATGCGGTGGCCACTTCATCCGGGTTTGTTCCAGGCGGGAAATTGATGGTCTTGGAAAGTGAATTATCCACAAACGCCTGCAGCGCTGCCTGCATGCGTACATGTTCCTCAGCACTTACGTCCTGAGAAACAACGAACACATCCTTGAGACGCTCAGGCACTTCAGCAATATTCTGACAGGAGCCTTCCTGCAATACACGTTCGATGATGGCTTTGCGATCCGCCTCCTCGATGCCGGCCTCTACCAGCGCGCGCTCGAAAGCCGGGCTGGTATAGGAGAGCTGCAGATCCTTGCCGCCATCGTTGACATGGCGGGTGTAAGCCAGCGCGAAGACTGGCTCGCAGCCATAACCTTCACAGCCGGCAACCGTTGCGATCGTACCGGTGGGTGCGATGGTGGTTTGGGCGGCGTTGCGAATACCATGGGCATGAATGCCATCGATGATCTGCTGCCAGTTGAGGTTTGGGCGATTCCATGTCTTTTCGTAAGGTCGCAGTGGTTGGGGCGGGGACCATGCCAGGTTTTCGGGGTCATAGATCGAACCCATGATGGCTGGGAAAACCCCCCGTGTCCCTGCCAGCTCGATGCTGGTCTGCATGGCGTGGTATCGGATGAATTCCATCACCTGGGCTGCAAACTCCTGGCCTTCAGGTGATCCATATCGCAGGCCGGCATGGTACATCAGGTCTGCCAGCCCCATGATACCCAGACCGATTCGGCGTGCACGTTGCGCGGCTTCTTTGAGTGTGGGCACAGCCGGGACATACGCGTTGGCATCCACCACATCATCCAGGAAGATGGTGGATAATTCAACGCTTTCACGAAGAGAATCCCAATCCACCTGTCCATCGGGTCCACAATGTTCTGCCAGATTGATCGAGCCGAGACAGCAATTCTCAGCCGGGCCCAGCCATTGTTCACCGCAGGGATTGGTGGCTTCAAGTTGATAGAGATGCGGCACGGGGTTCTGGCGGTTGGCTGCATCGATGAAGAGCAAACCGGGTTCACCATTGTGGTGAGCCTGGTTGACGATCTGGTTAAACAGGTCCCGGGCTTTTAACTGCTTATAAACGATGAATGGAACACCCGCTGCCTCGAAATCCTCAAAAGTGCCATCGGTCTTGCGATAGCGTGAATCGCTGACATCCGGGAAACGCAGGTCCCATAATGCATCCTCTTCGACGGCACGCATGAAAGCATCCGTGATGCCGACCGATATATTGAAATTGGTGATGGCATTCTCATTCGTTTTACAACTGATGAAATCCTCGATATCCGGGTGATCCACGCGCAGCACAGCCATGTTGGCGCCGCGTCGTGTTCCACCCTGGGCCACCTCGCCAAAAGCGTGGTCATATACACGCAGAAAACCAACCGGACCGGTTGCCTGCCCGGAGGAAGATTTGACCAGGCATCCGGAAGGGCGCAGGCGTGAAAACGAGAAACCGTTCCCGCCGCCGGTCTGCTGGATGAGGGCGGCGTCACGCAGTGTGGCAAAGATGCCAGTTGGTGCCCGACCCATGTCATCTGATATCTGTAGGACAAAACAAGCAGCCAGTTGGC
>JAFGXF010000110.1 GCA_016936755.1 Anaerolineaceae bacterium
GATAGGAAAATTCCATGGGTTGTTAAAATGCAGTACCGCCTCTGGTGCTTTGGTCATACTTTCGGTCGATCACCGTGGTAGTCTAAGGAGCTTGCTTTCGCCAGATCGATCTTCATTGGTCACTGACAATGACTTGATGACCTTTAAACTGGATGTTGTAAAAACATTGGGGGATGACGTGAGTGGAATTATACTCGACCCACAATATGGGGCGGGTCAGATGATTACCCATTTATACCGCCCAAAGACGGCCGGGTTAATCATTGCTGTTGAAGCCAGCGGATACAGCGGTACCAAATCTGATCGATGCAGCCAGGTATTAACTGACTGGAGTGTGGCAAAAGCCACCCGGATGGGGGCGGATGCCATCCGTTTGCTTGTCTATTACCATCCTGAAGCTGACAGCGCGCCTGCGATCGAGTCCTTGGTTGATTCCATTGCCCAGGAGTGCCATATGATGGATCGGCCTTTATTTCTGGCCGCCATGCCTTACTCTTTAAAGGCGGAAGATCCAACCTTGAGCCCCGGACAGTTGCGTGAATCAGTCATTGAGACAGCCCGCATCCTGACCAACATTCCAAATGTGGATGTCTATATGACTGTTTTTCCAACAGACGTTCATGTTGTTGAAAATCAATCTGAATGGGAAACGGCTTGTGCAGATCTGTCACAAGCCAGCCGCGTTCCATGGGTTTTGATCTCCTCCGGAGTGGTGTTTGATGTTTTTTTGCGGATGGTTGAAATCGCCTGCCGACAGGGTGCCAGTGGGGCGGCTGCCGGACGGGCTGCCTGGCAGGAAGCAGTTTCGATGAAACCAAAGGAGCGGGAAATGTATTTACACAGAACTGGCCGTTCGCGTCTATCACAACTGGCAATGACATGTGATAGCGCGGCTGTCCCATGGATGAAATTCCATTCCCCACCAGAGTTGACTGGCAACTGGTATGAAGATTACAGTGGCTTCAATAACCACTTCTAGGGCTTACAGACCTTTGGGTGTCAATTGTTGCTGGAATTGAAAACCCTCAGCTGTTGCCAGCTCTTTAATTTTCTCCCTCACAGTCTTGAAATCGAAGCGGTATTCGTATTTCTTCCCAAACAGGGTGGATTGTTCTTCGATGGTGCCCTCTCTTATGGAGCCGCCTGACTTGAAAGTCTCGGTCTTAAAACCAAAACCTGGCGAATCAAAGTCACTCCCGGATGAGATCCCGGCACCACTTTCCTTCAGCATTTCGGTGAAACGTAACAGTTTTGGATCTTCGATGATCCTGAATTTGGCTTGATATTGCAGCTTTTGGGTGGATAGAAAGGCTTTTCGTTCGGCAACCGTGACTGTCAACTCGTAAACACCCTTTGATTCTTTCAATTCAGCAGGAATGGTCTTAATATAATTTTGTATTTCAGATAAGAATGACACGTTTTCCTCCTTGTGTTAGAAACACCATAAGTCTATTATAATCCGACAGGTTTTCTTGTATGAATGATTGCAACCAGTATTAACGTAATTCGTATAATAGATGGATAGAATTAATCATAAAAGAGGAAAAAATGAGACTAATCATACGTTGGTTAATTACCGCGATCGCGCTCATGATTGCTGTATATATCGTGCCAGGGATTGATATCGTCGGCACAAATGGGTATATTGCTGTGGCCGTAATGGCTGTGGTCCTTGGTTTGGTGAACGCGCTCATCCGGCCGATCATGAAATTCCTGTCTTGTGGATTGATCATCCTGACATTGGGCCTGTTCACATTGGTTATCAATGCTGCCACCTTCTTACTGGCGAGCTGGATCACCGATATGTTCCTGCATGTTGGATTAACCGTACATGGTTCGTTCTGGACGGCGTTCATGGCTGCGCTGGTTGTCAGTATTGTTTCGTGGTTTTTAAATATTTTCCTGCCGGACCGTAAACGGAAAATAAAAGCATAAGCGATTACGATAAAAGCAGAACCGGCGCTTTGACCGCCGATTCTGCTTTTATGAACCTGATGATATCTTCTGTAAAGTGTGGGAACAGGTAATCGGCGATAGCGTTCTCGACTTCCCGGATGATGAAGTGATCCGGTAAATATGCTTCCATCACTGTTTTACTGCATGTGTTTGATGACCCGCAAGGCACGCAAGGTCACCCACTTGTTGGGTTTTTTCTTCTCGCCCCACTCCCCCCAGGTCTTCCCGGCATAATCGTTTTCCAACATCCAGCGACCCTGATCGTCTTGTTTATCCAGGATCAGCCGGAAGAGGTTCTTCATGCGCGGATCTCCACTCCGATCGAGATTGGTAAGCACCTCGGCCACCAGCAGCAAATCGGTGATATAGAAGACCGGGAAGCCGAACTTCCACCAGTTGCCGCTGGGTTTGGGGGCATACCCGTTTGGCCAGGGCACAGTGGCCGGATCCTCCTTCAGGAAGAACTCGATTCCATGTGTAATAGCCCGGTCGATGACCGCGGTCCTTTTCACTCTTGGCAGAACACTGAAAGCCTGCATGACCCGCCCGGCACCCCAGGCGCAGGACTTCTTGTCATTCGCTCCACAAGCAAAATTTGGGCCGCATTTTCCAGCGTAATAGCGCTGGGTTGTGCTCTTGTCACCCGGGGCAGCAATGCCTTCCCCGATCACCGTGCGCGCCATCCAGTCATAAGCTTTATCCAGGCGTGTATCTGTGGATCCCATCTCTGTCAACGCCCAGCAAAGGTTTCCCTGCAGGCAGTCTGCAGTACCGCCAGGGGCGGTTGCAGATGCAAACTGCCCGCCGGGCGCCAGACAGTGATCCAGACAATAATTTATCGCTATTTGGATGCGCTGGTTCTCCTCAACCCTTGCGCCCAGGCTGGCCAGCAGGATGAGTGACCAGACCAGCGAGCGGTATTTGGGATTGTATCCGGGTCCGGGTTCGATCCAATAGCCATCCGGGTGCATTTCGTTCAGAATGAGTGCGATAGGGCCCTTCTCATGGGCTGCATGGCGTGCTTTTACCAACACGGGATCAGTCTCAGGCAGACCTGCCAAATCACGCAACGCCAGGAAGCGGACACCAGGCTCACTTTCTTCCAGCAACCAGGGGAGAGAATCGGCTTTCAGATGATCTTTCCAATTCATCATGTGACTACCTTTTCCGCACAATGATCAACATGTGTTCACTCAAACCCACCACAGATGGGTGGGTGGTTGCAGGTCTCATAATGCGTCACCAGCCAGTCCTTCCAGCGTTGTTCATGCCTGGCGAGTTCGTTGATCTTTCTGCGATGATGGGATCCCAGGCCTTCCAGGCCGGTCAGTGATATGAATTCCACCGATTTGAGATCGAATTCTGCTTTCAATTCCTCCGGCAGATAGAAGTGACAGGCGGTGAAGCCTGTGGTGCCGTCAATATTGCCTGTTTTACGTATGGACTGGTGGGTTTTCATACCGATCTCATGCTGGAATAACATCAATTCAACCACCAGCACGCTCAGACGGCTCATGACCGAGGCGAAGATGGGTGCTCCGGGTTTGGCAACGCGGATCAACTCGCGAATGGCCTTCGCACGTGCTTTTCGATCGATCAGGTGTGAGAGCGGACCACCCAGGCAGACCACCCCGTCAAATGTATCATCCTTCCAGTGCGAAAGGTCAGTCAGGGTCCCTTCGCAGTATTCACGTACATTGGCTGACAGACCATTCTTTTTCATCTGGCGCCGGGCAAATTCGAGAAAAGCCGGTGTCAGGTCTAAGTCGCTGATCCAATACCCACGGCGAGCCAGCTCAAGCGTGTAGCGTCCTGGTCCACAACCGGCATCCAGAAGCAAACCGTTTTTGGGGAGGTGCTTCTCAAGGAAGAAAAGCGTGGTATCCAATTCCAGGCGGTGGTAGGCATCCTGGATCAGGCGATGCCATTCCTGGCGGATCTGGGTGGAATAGTACTGGCGGACTATTGAGCTGCTCATGACAGTATCCATTTGTTAATATATCATATAGCAAAGAAAAAACAGCCATCGGTCTCTTTCAGGTATGGGGTTAAGTGCAACCCCCGTGATGATCCAAATCACGGGGGTTGTATAGAGGAAGGGAACCGAAAAACCATGGCCTGCAGAGGAATGTGATGCATTCACTCATACTGATTATGTTCCACCAATCTTAATATCTGATGAAATGGAAATGAATAATAGATGAGAGACTACCAATGGAATACGATAATAAAGAAGCCAGCCGATATGCAGGCTGGCTTCTGAGACATGGTTTCACAACGGTCTATTCGTAATGCAAAGCCTGGATGATCTCCATGCGCGAGGCCTGGCGGGCGGGGATGATCGCCGCCAACACGCCGAAAGTCAGGCCGATCACGATGGTGGCTGCGATCCCGTTCCAGGGGAAGAAATAGGTCATCTTGAAACCCATGTCACTTATGGCAGCCACCAGTATGGCTCCCATCAGCAAGCCGGTAATGATTCCCAGCAGAATGCCGAAGGCGGACAGCAGCAGGCTCTCAGCCAAGACCATTCGGCTGACCTGTTTGCGGGTGGCACCCACTGCACGCAGCACACCGATCTCACGCGTACGCTCGATGACATTGATGGCCAGGGTATTGACCATGGCGATCAACC
>JAFGXF010000111.1 GCA_016936755.1 Anaerolineaceae bacterium
CCATGCAGGCATTTCATATTTTATAAGACATGAACAACAAAAATTCTACTGACCCAGCTCCTGCCAGATTGTTGGGAAAAATCCCAGGTGCAGAGCCCTCAGCCCGAATTGATCCGTGGTGGGGCTTGGTATTTACGGTCATTGCGCTGGTGCTGTTGCTTATATTCATAAAACCCGATCCGTATATGCGTATCCTGCTCTTTGTGCGTGATGGTATCTGGGTCACATTCAAGACAACTGTTATCTCGTTTGTCCTGGTCATGGTAGCTGGTCTGTTTGGCGGCTTGGGCAGGTTGTCCAAAAATAAGATCATCAACGGCATCGCGACCATATACGTTGAAGTTATCCGTGGAGTACCGCTGCTGGTCCAACTACTCTTCTGGTATTTTGCTTTTCCATCACTCATCCAGGGGGTCGGTAATGCATTGAAAATCGCAGCGTTCAGTAACTACCTGGGCAACCCGATCGGTATGGCCATCCTCGGCCTGACCTTCTGCTATGCAGCCTACATGAGCGAGATCTACCGGGCTGGCATCCAGAGCATACCCAGGGGACAGATGGAAGCGGCCCGCAGCCTGGGTATGTCCTATGCGCAGGCCATGCGCTATGTGGTCATCCCCCAAGCGGTGCGTGTCATCATGCCTCCGGTCGGTAATGAGTTCATTTCATTACTAAAGGATTCTTCGCTGGTCAGTGTGGTGGCCGTCGCGGATATGACCCGCCGTGGGCGTGAGTTCATGTCGGCCAACTTCATCCCGGTGGAAACCTGGATGATGATCGCCCTGCTTTATCTGGTCATGACCCTCTTCAGCGCCCGCATCGTCAGCTGGATTGAAAAGAAAACCGGTTTTGAAAGATGATCAAGATGGAACCAATAATTCAGATCAATAACATCTATAAATCATTTGGGGCGGTCGAAGCGATCAAGGGTGTCAGCCTGTCTGTGAACCGCGGTGAAGTGGTGATGATCATCGGTCCATCCGGCTCGGGGAAATCCACCCTCTTACGCTGCATCAACCGGCTGGAGGAGTATGAGCAGGGGTCAATCGTGGTGGATGGAATACCGTTGACGAATGCCGAAAATATAAATGCCGTACGAACCGAGGTCGGTATGGTCTTCCAGTCGTTCAACCTGTTCCCACATCTGACAGTATTGGAAAACATCAGCCTGGCACAGCGGATCATCCGCAAGCGTGATAAGTCGGAGGCTGAGCGGGTATCGCGGCAACTACTGGAGAAGGTCGGCATCCCGGAGAAAGCTGAAGCCCACCCGATTCAACTATCCGGCGGGCAACAGCAGCGGGTTGCCATAGCACGCGCCCTGGCAATGAACCCCAAGATCATGCTTTTTGATGAGCCAACCAGCGCGCTGGACCCTGAAATGATCCAGGAAGTGTTGGATGTGATGATCGCATTGGCAAAGGAAGGTATGACCATGGTGGTGGTATCGCATGAAATGGGTTTTGCCCGAGCCGCTGCTGATCGCGCCATCCTGATGGATGGCGGTCATATCATCGAGGAAGCCACACCAGACAACCTGTTCAAACACCCCAAACACGAACGCACCAAACTATTCCTGAGTAAAGTGTTGTAAAATAAACGGGTATGTACCGAATCATGAGGTTCATACCCGTAAAAATGAACAAAGCCTTCAAACTGTTTGTAATCCTGGTCGTACTATCGCTGCTAGGTCTCCATCCAGCTCCCATTCAAGCACGCCCATTATCAAACTTAATCATCAGCCAACTGTCCCCATCAAGCTGCCCGTTCGGAGGCTGCAGCGCCGGTCAAAGGATCAATATCCGCGCAGCCTTTGATGTCAACCCTCTCAACACCTCCGATTCAAATACACAGGTGTGTATCTACACATCCATGGAGGGAGCAGATAAATGGGCTGACGATACTGTTTTCAGTATCACTGATACATTAACCTTCACTGATGGTGAGAAAAATAGCGTCTGCAGCGACCATATACCACCCAGCGCTGGGTTTCTGGGCGGCGCATATGCACAATTTTCCACCCCAGGGTCCAGGAACTTCGACTTTGCCTTTCGTATAAATAAAGACAGCACTGCAAGTGGCTCATTACAGATTTCCATCTTTCAACTGAACGCCGCTGGTGATGACTGGATACAAACTGAAGGACCAGGTCTTTTTAGCTTAACTACCAGCGCCGCTGCTGAATTTTCTTATGTGACCAACTCCGCAGGTGGTTGCGGTATTTACAATCCCTGCTACCTGAATAGCAGCGACGACCTGGTGGGTGGCATCGGTACCGGACTGAAGGATGCCGTGGATGCCGGTCCGGTGAATGCGACCATCACCATCCTGGGCACTTATCTGGTCAAAGGCAACACGGTTGTCCTGAGTAATCCCCAAACCATACGCGGAATCAACGATTCCAGCCTGACTTATTCCGGAGTATCCTGCACCAACCCCATGCTGCAGATCACCAACGGGTCGATCATCCGGGAACTGAATATCACCGACGGTCCCTGCGCGTCTCCTTCGCGTGATCTGATCTCGGTTAACAGCGCTTCGGATGTTCGGATGGAAAACAATGACCTGCTGAATGGTCGGAATGCCATATCAGTCCAGAATAACACCGGCAATGTCTTTATCCGTTTTAACCACATTAACGGTAACTCGGGGTATGGCATTTATCATGCGTCCGGTGGCGCCACTGGATCGGTTCGGGCTGAGGCCAACAACATCTATGGCAATCGGAGCGGAATACAGGTTGAATGCAATGCAAAAGGTGTGGTGAATCATAATTTCTGGGGAACCGGCGTGCTGGAAACTTCAGCCATTTCGAATTGCACCTATACGAATGGCGGGCGTCTGGGCGCTGTTGTGCCAAGAAACAGCCTGGCGCCTGGCGTAACCGCCCGTGAAATTACACTCAGCGAGACGAAAACCGGTTATTTCAGCAACCTGATATCCGTGAATGGTACCGTCGACTCAAAGGTCATCATTGTTAATCATGGCAGTGGGAACTCGGGTAATCCACCGTTCTTCGAAAATGGGTTGGGGAATCTGACTGCATGCAGTAATTTTTGGGACATCTTCATGTCGGATGGAAACACGATCATACCATCTGAATTGGACCTTTTTCTTAAATATTATCCAGATTGCGCATCATCACTGGCGTCAATTGCTTTTTGTGGCGGCGCCGATCCGACCTTCTATCCATTATTATGGTTTGACCCAAAGAATTCGGTAACAGATCAATGGGATACAACCGGACAAATCCCATCTGGTAGTGGTGCCAGTGGTGTGATTGGCCAAGCCACAACCTGTGATATGGCGAATGATGAAATTCGTGTGACAATAAATAATGATCCATCACGTAGACCAAACCTGATATCCGATTTAAACTACACTCCATTCTTTATCGGATATCCGTCGATATTCTCAAGCCTGACAGCTGTTTCAGGTATTGCGAAAATTGATCTGGCATGGGAGACCATCGCAGAGAATAAGGTCAAAGGCTATTATGTAACGCGATCATTATCTGAAAATGGTCCATATTACCGTGTCAGTTATCTGATTCCAGCAAAAGGCAATCAAGACATCGGGGGAATATATGCCTATTCAGATACCGGGCTGAATAATGGCACCACATATTGGTATAAACTTGAGGTCATTGACAATAACGATCTCACAATCTATTTCAGCACCCCCTTAGATGCCAACACATTCTCCATGACGCCTATGGCCACGGAAATATCCCCGAATAATACAATGGCTGGCGGTATTGCGCTGTCAATCACCGTAACCGGGACCAATTTTATTCCCTCTTCCATCGTCCGCTGGGATGGCGCAAACCTGGAAACATCTTTTATCAGTTCCACCAGTTTAACAGCCACGATACCACAGGAATTGGTCGCCATCGCCGCCACCCACCAGGTCACGGTTTACAATCCACCGCCAGGTGGTGGCACTTCCACAGCGGTACTATTCACGATTAAGAATCCGGTTCCTGCATTAAGGGAGTATTCTCCCATTGATCCGACTGAGATCATTCAATCCAGCAGTGCTTTTATCCTTACAGTATATGGAACCAACTTTGTGTGCAATTCCGGCGATAAATCATCCCAAGTGCGCCTGGCCGGGTCAAGCACCAGCATTACAATTGAGGGATGCTCCAGCACAGAATTAAAAGCGAGGATCCCAACCTCCAGGATCTCCACTGCGGGCAGTTTCACTGTAACGGTATATAATCCAGCACCTGGTGGAGGGACGACCAGTGGAGAAACCTTAAAGATCATCGCACTCACAGCGACGATAACGCCAACAAGAACTGCGACACGCACCAGAACACCTACCACACGATACAGAACAAATACATCCGCATATCGATCTCCCACTCCATACCGGACCCGTACAACCACGCTCACCCGAACAATCACTGGCACAATCCTCATCACCCCGAGCGCAACAAGCATACCGCCATCCACATTCACACCTGACCCTTTGATGACAGGTCAGGTTACACCCGAACCAGGTACAGTCACCCCCACGCTTCTTCCTGGTGAACCCACCTATACCCCCGAACCACCGCCGTTACCAGAGGAGGATAACCAGGAGATCAATGTTTTATCCTGGCGGCTTCTTTCGATTTTACGCGTGTTGGGCGGCAGTGTGGCCGGTATCGGGTTATTATCCATACCATCATTCTGGTTGTTCAGAAAAAGAGTAAAAGTTAAATCCTCCCGTTAACGATATCCTGTCCAGTCCGATTGTCCATAAAACCGGATGGTAAAATGAATCCAGCTTGCTTTCCCGGAGGTGAATCTGATGCCTGAGGCTGTCATCGTTGATGCCTTGCGTACACCGATCGGTGCGTTGGGAGGGGTGTTATCCTCCGTACGACCTGATGATCTGGCCGCTCTTGTACTGAAAGCTCTTTTGGAACGCAATCCAGTTCCACCAACTGAGATTGAGGAGGTGTACTTGGGCTGTGCTAACCAGGCGGGTGAGGATAATCGCAACGTGGCACGCATGGCTTCCCTGCTGGCCGGTATCCCCGCAGAAGTTCCGGGTGTAACGGTCAATCGGTTGTGTGCATCCGGATTAACCGCGGTCAATCTGGCATCCATGGCTATAGAATCCGGATACGGAGAAGTCTTCCTGGCCGGGGGTGTGGAAAGTATGAGTCGTGCGCCTTATTCGCTGCCCAAGTCTGAACACGGATTCCGCTTCGGCAATCTGACCGCCTGGGATACGGCTCTGGGCTGGCGTTATCCCAATCCCAAATTCCTTGATGTCTATGGCCATGATCCGATGGGAGAAACGGCTGAGCATATTGCCGATTTGAAAAAGATCAGCCGCGTTGAACAGGACGCATACGCAGCCGAAAGTCACCAAAGGGCTGTGGCAGCCATCGATGATGGCCGTTTTAATGACGAGATCCTGCCGGTCGAGATTCACCCTTCGAACAACGAACCAACCATGATATCCATCGATGAGAGACCCCGACGGGATACAAACGCGGAATCCCTGGCGAAACTGAAACCTGCTTTTCGCAAGGATGGCAGTGTGACGGCCGGAAATTCCTCCGGGATGAATGACGGTGCCGCCGCCCTGTTGGTAATGAGTGCATCGAGGGCCAGGGCACTCGGGTTGAATCCATTGGTGAAAGTCATCACCGGCGCATCTGCCGGTGTCCTGCCCAGAACCATGGGACTCGGTCCCATCCCGGCCACCCAGAAAGCGCTCAAGCGCGCCGGGTTGTCCATAAGCGACATCGGACTGGCAGAAGTCAACGAGGCTTTCGCTGTTCAGGCATTGGCAGTTATCCGCGAATTGGCGCTTGACCCCAAACGGACCAATGTAAATGGGGGCGCAATTGCCCTCGGGCACCCACTCGGATGCTCAGGCGCGCGGATCCTGACCACCCTCATCCATGAAATGAAACGGCGTGCCAAGCAGGTTGGGCGACCATTCTATGGTCTGGCCACGCTTTGTGTGGGTGTTGGCCAGGGTGAGGCGATCATCGTGGAGTGGCTTGATTGAATGTCCTGGTAACCGGTTCCTCCGGCTTTATCGGGGGTGCGATTTGCCGCGAGCTGGTATCACGCGGGGAGCGTGTACGAGCATTCCACAGACCCGGGTCAAATACATTACTGCTTGATGATCTGCCAGTCGAGCATCATATCGGTGATTTGAATGATCCCTCATCTTTGCTGAACCCGATGAAAGGCGTATCGGTGGTGATACACTGCGCCGCGCAAATGGGTAACACAACCGATTGGAAACACTTTTTTAATGTAACCGTCCGTGGTACCCAGGCGGTTTTGGATATTGCCCGTGAAGAGAAAGTTAAACGCTTCATCCATACCAGCTCTGTGGCAGCTCTTGGCGTTCCTGAGCCTGGCATTAAAGGATCCGACGCTTCTCTTTTATCGGAAACACATACCTGGAATTATTCCCCCAAGCTCTGGCAATATGGATATGCCAAATATTTGGCAGAGATGGAGGTTCAACGAGCAGTGGCTCTTGGCCTGGATGCGGTCATCGTTAATCCCACCAGCGTATTTGGTGGGGGTGATGTCCTGCGTAATGAAAGTTCAGTGATTCGCCTGGTGGCTGATCGTGGATTAAACCTCTGCGCACAGGGAGGGATGAATGTCGTTCACATTCATGATGTGGTAGTGGGTCACCTGTCGGCTCTGGAACACGGTCTGCGTGGAGAACGCTATATCATTGGGGGTGAAAACATATCCCATGCTGCTTTTTTTCACACAATCCTGAGTTTGACCGGCAAATCCAGAAGGCTCATCATCCTGCCGCCACCCCTGGTCAAGCTTGTTCGCAGGTTGTTTTTTATCACATCCAGATTGCTCCATTTAGACATCAACCCTGGCATACTCAACCTGGCCGGTTATTATTTCTATTATGACCTTGAGAAATCTCAAAGACAATTGAGATTGTCAACACCACTTGATGCCAAACAGGCGGTTATTGATGCATCTCAATGGTTCAAGGAACATACCCTTCCATGATCAAAAAATTCAGCCACCTGACTCGTATCAGCCTTCTTTTGACCGCCTTTTTTGCTGTGGACAAGGTGGTTGCCCTCTTGCGTCAGGTGGTCATCAATCGTCAGTTCGGACTCTCGCTTGAGCTGGATGCTTTCAACGCCGCCAACAACCTGCCTGACTTATTGTACGCGCTTATATCCGGTGGCGCGCTATCCATTGCATTCATACCGGTGCTCTCCGAGGTTCTTGCCCGGTCAGGGCATAAGGATGCCTGGAAGCTTTTTTCACGCGTGGCAAATCTGGCATTCCTGGTTACTTTAGCGTTTTCCATCATTTTCGCGCTGCTGGCAGACCACCTGGTGGGTTGGAAACTGGGTGTGGCACCCGGTTTCACTGGAACACAACAACACCTGGTGGCCAATTTAATGCGACTTAATCTGATTGCCACCCTGATCTTCTCTATCAGCGGGTTGGTAATGGCAGGATTGCAAACCAACCAGCACTTCCTGCTACCGGCCCTGGCACCCATATTGTATAACCTTGGGCAAATCATCGGAGCCACAATACTTGCGCCAGATGAAGGTATTTCGATTGGCCCCGTGTCATTGCCCGCATTTGGATTTGGCATCAGTGGCCTGGTCTATGGTGTTATCCTGGGTGCGATTCTTCATATCGCAATTCAGATTCCAGCCCTTGTTAAATATCATTTTCGATGGACTGTTGGCCTGGGCATCAAATCTGTCGAGGTTAGAAAAGTCCTCTATCTGATGGGCCCCAGGGTCATGACCATGATGTTCATTCAATTCATCTTTCTGGCCCGGGATAATCTGGCTTCCATATTCCAGGGTGGTGTAACCCTGTTAACCAACGCCTGGATGCTGCTGCAGGTACCGGAAACGTTAATTGGAACTGCCATCGGAACGGCACTGCTGCCAACCCTGTCAGAGCAATACGCTCATACAGATCATGAGGGTTTTCAGGGCACCGTTCAACGGGCATCCCATGTGCTTGTGGCCATCACTTTCCCTGTTGCAGCTATTCTGGCTGCAGGTATGCGTCCTGCACTGGGAATTGCTTTCCAGTTTGGAGAGGTCGCCACTGATCAATTACAGATGGTATTCCAGGCATTCCTGGTCGGATTGACAGCCAATTGTTTGATCGAGGTGGCTGCGCGTGGCTTCTATGCCCGGCAAAATGCGCTCATACCGTTACTGGTATCTTTTATAAACGCCATTCTGTTTACAAGTTTAGCCATCCTTTTCAGGTCATTTCTGGATGTCACTGGCATCGCTCTTGCAATCAGCATCTCATACACCTGTGAAGCGATCCTTCTGTTTCTGCTTATGAAAAAGAGCCTGTCTATTAATATTGTTTTTGGCAACGTTTTTGTACGCGCATGTCTGGCCGCCCTGACAGGTGGCGGGGTCTGCTGGTTTGTAATGCAAATTCCGTCAGTTGGATTAATGAGTTTATTGCTTTCCATGGGAGCCATGTTTCTGGGCCTGGTTGCAGCGGTGCCGTTTATTCGCAG
>JAFGXF010000112.1 GCA_016936755.1 Anaerolineaceae bacterium
ATGGCGCCATTCGGACTGGTTGTTGCCCTGGTCGCGATGGGATTGATAGGAAGCCTGTTTCTACCCGGATGGTGGTTGCCCTTGATGCTGTCGATGGCAGTGGTCGGGGTAGTGGATATGACCCACGATCTCTATTGGATTTCCGGGATACATAAGATTGGTGATAAGGGTCGATATTGGGATAATGGCAGGGAACTCCTGGTCGTCTGGAAGGATTAACAAGAATGTCTGTTTTTACCTTACAGCGACTTTCGTATGATTATAAATATTTGGGTGAGTTGGCAGTCCCCTTCATTCATTACTGGGTTATATATACCCGGCATCATTATCTTCTTAAATATGAATAAATAGACTGATCTCTTCGTTAAATAATATGCGATGTAATAAAGTCGATTAGTATTGGTTAATGTCGGGAGGAGGTCATGGATACAACGGACAAAAACAGTGATAAAAAGCGGAAACGAACACTAAGAGTGATCCTGTTCATCCTTCTTGGCTTGATCGCCCTGTGTATGGTTTCGACGATTGTCCTGTACAACTATGGCATGAATTTCATGGAACCGGCCATGGCCAAGGTGTGGCAGGCGGGCTTCAAGGAAAAAACCTTCACAACAGATGGGACGACCATAAACTATGTCGAAGGTCCTGATAACGGATTGCCATTGCTGCTTATTCACGGACAGCTTGTGCAGTGGGAGAGTTATCAATTAGCCTTGCCTGAACTTTCGCAGCACTTCCATGTCTTTGCCGTTGACTGCCATGGCCATGGCAAATCCAGTCATGAACCGGAAAAATATACCGCCAGGGGCATCGGTGCAGATCTGGCAGTATTTATCGAGCAGGTGATTGGGGAGCCGGCTATCGTTTCGGGTAATTCCTCCGGTGGGCTGCTGGCGGTCTGGCTGGCTGCCAATTCACCTCAAAACGTCCTGGGCGTTGTTTTGGAGGATCCTCCGTTGTTCTCATCCGAGTATCCGCGCATCAAGGACACTGCTGCCTGGGATACCATGGAGACCGCCCATGAATTCCTGATGCAAACTGAAGAGGATGAATATCTGTATTACTATCTCTGGAACTCCGGGATGATGGCTCTTTTAGGGAATGGACGCCAGGGAATCTACAACTGGAGCCAGGCGTATAGAGAAAAACACCCCGGGGAGCTTATTGAGATATTCTTTTTCCCGTTATCGATAAGGATGGGGACCCGGGGATTGCAGAGGTACGATCCCTATTTTGGGCAGGCATTTTACGATGGCTCATGGAACAAGGATTTCGATCACGCGGAAGCGTTATCCAGGGTGAAATGCCCGGCGATCCTGATGCATGCGAACTGGTTTTATGATGATAACGGGATTCTGATGGGCGCAATGAGCGGTGAGGATGCTGACCTGGCAATCTCCCTGATGAGCAATGCGCGGCTGGAGCGTGTAAATTCAGGTCACGCCACCCATATTGAAGACCCCGAGCTTCTTATTCGCAATTTGATTGATTTCGACAAACAACTGCAGGCTTCCGGCTATTAACGATTACACGAGATCTATGGATTATGAATAACCGCCTCCCATCAAGTCACGGTGGGAGGTTTTTTGTTCAGCACCGGTACAGCCTTTCAATTGAAGGGGTAAAATGACCATCTATGTCAATGATCACAATCGATGAATTCTTCGTTGGTTACCCAGAATCCAGACGTTTATTCGATGCATTGCTTCCGCTGGTGAATGGATATGGTGAAACAGACCTCAAGGTCAAGAAGAGCCAGATAGCCTTCAAACGAAAGAAATCTTTCGCCTGGGTCTGGGTGCCAGGAAGGTATCTGCGTGGTAAGGTGGCCCTGTTGGTTCTGTCCATCTCACTAAAAAACAGGGACCCATCCCCGCGCTGGAAGGAGATCGTTGAACTGGCTCAGGGGCAACACATGCACCACCTGGAACTCTACACAATTAAGGATATCGACGATGATGTCCGGGGCTGGCTGCGCCGCGCCTGGGAGCTGGCAGGCTAAGTAAATAGAATTGAAGATACCGACTGATTTGAAAAAGAAAGACACCAATGCTTAAAGTACCAACACGACAACAGGCCGAATCTTTTATCCGGGAAGCCGAACTCATGAATCCGGGCCCGTGGATTCCACATTCGCTCTACGCCGCACGAGCTGCAGAGATTATTGCGCAACATCACCCATCACTCGACCCAGATACCGCCTATGTGATGGGCTACCTGCACGATATCGGCCGCCGGGCGGGTGTTCATGGCATGCGGCACATGATCGACGGCTATGTATTCCTAGCAGCCCAGGGATTCGAGGACGCCGCCCGCATCTGCATTACACATTCATACATCATCAAAGAAATAGACTCGGTTGTCGGGGAAAGGGACTGCGCTGAACAAGAGTTGGAATTCATGCGCCGCTTTCTCGCCGGGTGCGTGTATGATGAGTACGACCGTCTCATCCAGTTGTGCGACACGATATCGGAGCCGAGCGGCTTCTGCCTGATCGAGAAACGCCTAGTGGATGTCGCCCTGCGTTATGGGACGAATGATTACAGCCTCCAGCGCTGGCAGGCTTACCTGGATATCCAAAAGCATTTTGAGAACTCCATGGGACACTCCATCTATTCACTATTACCAGAAGTTGCAGAGAACACATTTGGTGCTGATCGAGGGGGCGCCTGAATCTCACCATCGCCTCAGCATGAAACCACGCACATCTGAGCCATGTAACTATATGGGGAAAGACGCATCTTAAGATCAATGCCTGGTAAAGATTTAATAATGGTAGAGTCTCCAATAAGGAGTATGGATGGATAACAGATGGAAAACCGCCAAGTCAATAGATGAGTATATAGCCTCTTTCCCTGAGGATATCCAAATCCGGTTACAGAAAATGCGCTCGGTGATCAGGGCAGCAGCTCCTGAGGCAACCGAAAAGATCAGCTACCAGATGCCAACATTCTACCTAAATGGCAATCTGGTCCATTTTGCAGCGTTTAAACACCATATCGGATTCTATCCCACCCCAAGCGGCGTTGCTCAATATATGTCTGAGTTGTCATCTTATAAGACTTCAAAGGGGGCGATTCAATTCCCCAACGATCAACCCATTCCATTGGATTTGATTACCCGGATCGTCCAGTACAGGGTGGTAGAAAACCGCCAAAAACACAAGCAGCATCTCGAATCTGACTAGCATTGTTCCTCATATATTTCACGTTTACTGCCCCATGGACGTCCATCTGGATGGGGGAAAGGCCGTAACGTTATGGGGAAATCCACATCTAATTGATACAAAAATCAGCGCGTTAAAATTAGCCGCCAAAATTATTTTATAGAGGTGAAACGTGAAAGTAGTAAATAAAGTTATTGTGGTAACCGGGGGCGGTAATGGCATCGGGCGTGAATTGGTCTTCCAATTGCTCACAAAGGGAGCCCGTGTCGCGGCGGTCGATATCGATGAAGCGAAATTAAAAGAAACCGTTTCACTGGCTGGTGGAAAAGGCAAGCTGTCCATGCATATGGTGAATGTTACCGACCGCTCGGCTGTCGAGAAGCTTCCCGCGGAGGTCATCAAGGCGCACGGGGCGGTGGATGGCCTGATCAACAATGCCGGCATCATTCAAAAGTTCGTGCGTTTCAACGACCTGGATTACAAGGAAATCGAGCGCGTTTTGAATGTAAACTTATATGGTGTTATTTATATGACCAAGACCTTCCTGCCGAAATTATTAATGCGACCCGAAGGACATATCGTGAACGTATCCAGCATGGGTGGTTTCCTGCCAGTCCCCGGGCAGACGATTTATGGTGCCTCAAAGGCGGGAGTAACACTACTCACCGAAGGCTTGTATACTGAATTGCTACCCACTAACGTGGGTGTTACCGTGGTGTTCCCTGGGGCGATCAGGACGAATATTGCCGCCAATTCCGGTGTCTCCACCGGTAGTATGACAGTAGAGAATAGCAGCTTCAAGATGACCTCACCGGTCGTGGCTGCCGCGAAGATCGTCGACGGCATCGAGAAGAAGCGTTATCGTGTCATGATTGGATCCGACGCGGCTATGATGGACAAACTATTCCGTCTGGCACCGGAACGTGCTGCGAAGCTGATTTATGCCCAGATGAAATCCCTGCTTGCGGATTAGTTATAGCCCTGACCTGAAATCGACCTGATTTGACACCCGGTTGATATATTTAAGGAGAAAGCCTTCCAATTCTGGAGGGCTTTTTTGTGGATAATATCAATGCCTGGTTGAAAAAGCGAATTTGTATTTAATCGCAAATATCAATAGATGATATATGCAAATAACGAAAAGGTAATAGATGACAGGAACCGACTTTTATGCATGCGCATCAGGTTATATTTTTGATATAATTTTTATATATAACAATATGCCACGA
>JAFGXF010000016.1 GCA_016936755.1 Anaerolineaceae bacterium
ACCTTGTTGAAGCGTTCGGCAGACCCCACGCCCATAATCGACGAACTCACCACCTGGGTCGTACTGACCGGGCCACCCACCAGCGATGCTCCGATGATGATCGCTGCTGAAGACAGCTGCGATGCAAAGCCATCAATGGGGCGGATCTTGTAGAATTTACCCCCCAAGGTTTTGATCAACTTCCAGCCACCCAGGGCTGTTCCACCGCCGATCATCCCCGCACAGGCAATGATGACCCAGGTTGGCACGGAGAACTCTGACAGGAAGCCTTCGGTCACCATCGCCAGGGTGATGATGCCCATCGTCTTCTGGGCATCATTGGTACCGTGGCTGAGCGCCAGGGTGATGGCGGTCAGGATCTGGCTGCGCTTGAAGAAACTATTGATGCGCGGAGAGAGATTCATGCACAATGTTCGCAACAATTTCAGGATCAGGTAGCCGACCAGGAAACCAAGGATGGGTGAGGTGAACAGGGCCACCAGCACCTTTTCCACGCCCCCGATCTGAATGGCTTTCCATCCGGCGCCGATCGCCACCGCACCGATGAAGCCCCCGATCAGCGCATGCGATGAGCTGCTTGGAAAACCGAGATACCAGGTCAGCAGGTTCCAGAGGATGGCCGCCAGCAGGGCGGCGATCAGGACGTAAAGATTGATCGACTCGGCTGAAACGATCTCATGGCCGATGGTATTGGCTACCGCCACACCAAAAATGAACGGACCCAGGAAATTGGCGATGGCGGTGACACCCAGGGCAACCTTGGGCGAGAAGGCGCGCGAAGATATCATGGTTGCCACGATGTTGCTCGAGTCGTGCACACCGTTGAGGAAGTCAAAGATGAGGGCCAGGGCGATCAGGATGATTAGAAGGGGTGTCAAAATTCCGCTCCGTGAGTGTCACGCATTATACCGGATTTCATCCTGGCGGGCATAATGACAACTTCATTTATTACAATCGATTTTCCGAGATGGGCTTTCAGGAGTGCCAGGGTTCTTTATGCAGGAGTATGCGTCCGATCAGCGCACACCACATGATCAGGAACACGTAGCCGGTATCCATGATCCCGGCCAGGGCCGGCTGATAGGAAAAGGCTGTGCCAACATCCCCGACCAGCAAGGCTATGCCTGCCAGGAGTCCCACCCAGGCAGCCGGTTTCGCAATGCCGCTGCTGCGCAGCAGGATGAGGTTGGTGATCACAAGAGCCGCCAGCATACCGCTGCGGCCAATATCCTGTGTCACGAGGTAGAGCGCCAGGCCGAGGAACGGCAGGGTGGTTGCCACGACCGCCCAGGCTTTACGGATACCTTTCATGGTCGGGTAAAGCGCAAGGCATATCAACCCGCTCGATGCCAGCAGCAGTATGTCAACCGGCTTGAGGCCGAAAAGCACCTGCTCCTGCATGCTGCTGACTCCGGTGTGCAGCTGGATGATCCGCAGCATGAAATTGTCCTGCAGCCAGGTGCCTGCCCGGCTGCCAGCCAGCGACAGGGCCAGCCCGGCCAGCAGCAGACCTCCCGCCAGCCAGGCAGCCACTCCGCCGATCTGGTGGAAGTTGAACCGCTGGATATCCAGGGTCACCAGCATGGGTTCGTGTGTGAGATTCATTTTCGTCATGTCATACTCCATTATTTATTTCAAGCAGGCTCTGCCGGCTGAGAAACAGTGATCGGGTCGCATTCCATCAATAACCTGTTGGATTAAGCACCAGCGGTTTCCCGTCCCAGTTGGAACAACCTCCCGGCTGTCAATGCATAGCAGCCAATGAACAGCAGGCCGCCGATACCGGCGAAGACCAATGCCGCATCGTAGATCGCTGGAATGAAGGCCGCGCAGATGTTGAAGATCAACAGGCTCGTGAACCCCAGGATTCCTGCCCAGCCGGCGAATTTACTGAAAATCCGGCTTCTCAGAAACACGAACCCCATCAGGATCCCGGCCGTATCCGTGAACAGGTAGGCCATGAATGTACCCGGGCTGCTGTGTGCGCCGCTGGCGAGTAGGGACTGCCCGGCGCTCATCAGCGCTGCCCGCTGGGGCTCGGTCATGGCGGATGCATATTCCCGACTCAGGGCGAGCATCGGCAGGGCGGCGCAGTTGGCCAGGAAGATGGCCGTGCCCACGCAGGCCAGTACCGCCGCCAGGGCGGCGTGGGTGAAGCTTACCCGCCGGGGGGCTGCGGCCAGCGCGTAGAACAGGGGTACGTTCAACGTCGTGACAATGATATCCAGCAGCCCGAGGTCCCGCAGCCCCATCAGAGGGTTCGTCTGGAACAGGTTGAACCAGTCGATCACGCTCCCGGTAACAACGTACCCGCCCGGCAGCAGGGTGCTGAGGATGTCGATCAGCGCAGCCAGCGCGACCAGCAAAGCCGCCCCGGCACCAATCTGATAAATGCTTTTCCAGTCAGGGTCGGCGGCCTGCTCGTATTGCGGCATGGTATTTTGTATTGTCGTCATATCCATGTATCACCCGGTGGCAAGAACCGAAACTGGATCTATCCCACTTCCTTCAGCATGCGTTCCATGGAATCGACCTTCTTGCGCAGTTCAGCCAGGTCTGACTGCATCTTTGCCTGGCCTTCGCGCAGTTCCTGCGCCAGCGATTCATAATTTTGAGCCATATCCTGGTACTGCCTGCCAAACTCAGCCTCTATGGCGTCGTGCGTGTTCTTCGATTTGCGTGTCACCAACTCCGGCCCGACCCCGCCGATAGCTGCGATCAGTACGATGATGATGATTGCAACAGGCCATTCAATTGTCATGATTCACCTCTCTTTTCCCATTTCATTAATAGTCAATGATTTCACGATCTCGGAAATACGCTGCGGGCTGAGCTCTTCATGGAAGGGGGCCACCTGGTAGTAGCGCAGCGCCTTGCCATCAGAAGAGACTTCATGATGCCCGATGATCAACCCAGCGGATTCCAGCTTCTGCAGGTGCATGTGCAGCAGCGGCCGGCTCATCCTGAGTTCGCGGGCCAGTTCGCTGACGTACAGCTTGTCGGCGCTGAGTGCCGCCAGGATGCGCAGCCGGATGGGATTGGCCAGCGCATTGAGCATCAAGACATATTGGTCGCCCGAGGGTTTAGCTGTCAATGTACTCCTTCACGTGTAAGAAATAGTTTACACGTGATTGATATAAATGTCAAGGGGCAATATTTAGAAAAACACGCCCTGAGGTTGGGAAATCAGCCGGCTGCAAACCCTGCCGGCTGACCGGCTGGTAGTACGCCAGGGCAGGGTCGGAACTAGTTATTGTTGGGTATTTGTAAACTCTGAATAAACCGGATAAAGGAAGAGACGATATATAATGACTACACGTTAATTGTTATAACTAAATCAAGCGGACGATGAGGTTGACGCTCAATCGCTGGAACTGATAATACATCGCTTTAGGAACAAATATGCCGGTAGATCGATCCAAAGAAAAACGTTATGATGAATCCAATAAGGCAAGACTATTAGAGGGGAGTCAAATAAAGAGGATACGAGGTTTGTATGCCATTCGAAGCAAAGAAATCATGCATGACCTCGGTATGGTATACGGCTATTTTGCCAGATACTGGCCGAATGAGATGGCGGAAGAATTAAGAAAAAGATCAGATGACACCCATTTGGACATCGCTGATTTCTTAATACTGGAACAAAACAACCCATTGATATATTTCATCAGCGAAGGAGATGCAGACGGCGATTACGACTGGAAGGGGATCGCCAGGACAATCGATATTCTCGATGCTGTCAGACGAAAAGTGTCCAAGAGAACCGATAAACCGCGCTTATTGGAATCGATCTTGTTGTTCCTTGTTAATAGGTGAGTAAGCAGTCCCTTATAAACATCCGGATTTAATGAGCTCAAGAAGGGCTGGCTGAACCCTGGAACTTTAACAGGGCAGGGTCAGCCTTTTTCATTGCCTGGTGATATGACACGATGACCCGGGCCGTTTGATTTGGTATAATCTCTTCACTGCCCCTGTAGCTCAACTGGACAGAGTGCCTGACTTCGAATCAGTAGGTTGGGGGTTCGAATCCCTCCAGGGGCGCTTCCCTCAGGTGTGGCGTTCATCAGAACGCCGCTCGAGGGACGCAACATCCATTGGATGCTGCGCTGAATTTGAATTAATCCTCATAGATCTTTTGCAAAGTTCAGCACGGCGCTCATTGAGCGATGTTTCCCTCGGAGGACACCGCACCCATAAGGTGCAGGTGCGGGGCGCTCCCCCTTATTATTTGTAGGGGCGCACAGCTGTGCGCCTCTACTGGGTTCCCGCTAAGCGGGCAAGCCACGCCCTCCTTTGGGTGAGACGAGCCCTCCGGTGGTGTGACCCAATTGCACCCGTCCTAAGGGTGTTCAGGGAGCCACCCCAGGTGAAGCCGCGCCGGAGGACAGCGCACCTGTAAGGCGCAGATGGGTGGCGCTCATTGGCTTAAACCTCGGTTTAACCCGACATATGGGGGGATTAGCAGGGTATACATACTCGTGTACAATACCAGAAAATATCGTCTGGCCCAATGAATTAAACTACGTCGTCTTTCCTTACCCAATACTACTGTCTGGGCGCCCGAGGTTTTTATCGGGTGTTCCCCTCATATCTGTCCCCGGACCCCTCAACCTTCCTTTTTATTTTCAAATACCGTCTGGTATACATCCTCCCCAAAACTGGTTTGAAGTGGCTCGCCTTCCACAACTTTGAATGTTCGTTTTCCACTTGATTTTCTCTCAGCCCGCAGGAAAATGGTATCATGCAACTTTTGATCATGGAAGATGCGTGCAAATTCATACAAATGCGTCACAAAAAAGACTTTTATTTGTTTTTCGATCAATGCGCTTGTGATCTGTCTTGCAATTTCGGATCCTTCTCGTTCATTGGTTGCAGCAAAGGATTCATTGAATAACATTAATGCATTTGGTGAGATCTTGTTCACGATGTCGCTCATTCTGCCCAGCTCTTCATCCAGTTTCCCGCTTTTCATGCTGGCATCTTCTTTGCGCTTGTAATGGGTAAACACACCACTGCAAAGGTTGGCGTGGAAATCTTCCGCTGCCACGAACATACCGGCTTGCATCATTATCTGTGCCAGGCCAATACTCCTCAGAAATGTCGATTTTCCTCCCTGATTGGCGCCTGTGATGATCACCAGGTTTTTATTGTCTGCGTTGATATTATTCCCCACGACCTTTTGTTTCATGGTTAATGCCAGGCAGGCATCATACAATCCATGGAAAGAATGTATATGCCTTTTGGTTGATTCTGGTACAGGGAAAGTGATCGGACATCCCATCTGGTTAAACTGCTCATACAGGTTGATGCATCCGATATAAAAGGCAAGTTCGACCCGAAGTACATTGAGAAAACTGTCGATGTGATCTGTTGCCTGAGCTAATGCGTTGGCTGCCAGGTTGATCCCTCTGTCTTTGATGTCAGATAAGGTGCGCGCGCCGGCATCGTCGCGATTACTGAGATAGAATGAATAAACCGTGGTCCTTTTTCTTATTAATTCCTTGAAAACGTTCTTGTTTTTTTCGTTAGGTAGTCTGAGTGTGTATTCACCCCCTTCATTTCCCTTTTGCAGTTTTGCGCTCAACAAGACCCCATCTCGAAAATTAAGGTTTTGTAAGTGTGTCTCCACAATCGCGAAATAGTCATCACTCAATTCTCGTTTGATCATTGAGAAGAATGTTTTAAATCCCTCTGACTCAAATTCATCTGAGTGCGCATCCGCGATTTTCCGCAATGATTTTAATAATCCCACAAACATTTGCATAAGTGTGTTGGCGCTACTCATGACCCCGCTGGTCGACCAGGTGAAGATCCCCAACCAATGCCTTCGTTTGTTATGAATCGCCGCAAGCGGTATTTTATAGATTTCCCTTACAATTGCGGGGTTCTTAAGGCAGTCTCGAATAACGTCCTGCCGGTAACGTACATCATGAAGCTTTTTTAAACCAACCAATAATACTTTATTTGCCACATCATAGATGAAATCATCATCCTTTGCCATTGTTTTAACGAGGGTGTCTATTTCAAGGTCCTGGGTTAAGTCCTTCTCGTTGATTGGCAAAGCTTGTGCCAGATCAAAATCCTGATCTTTATATAAAAGGAAGACTTTCATTCTGTTATCCGTTCCTTCATCAGATCATAGGTTAGGCCGTGTTTCTTCGCGATGCATATCGCATATGCAAGCCCATCGGCTTTCATCCTCGTTATCTTGAAAGTCCTTATGGTTGGATCTTCAGGAAGAATAGAACTAACCATGCTGACCGTTATTTCGCTCAGTCTTGAGAGTTCCTCAATAAAGGTGACATAAATGCATAAAGCGTCAAGTTGGATGATCTTCTCTAAGATTTTCTTGCTAAGGAAGAGATTATCCATAAGTGTTGTTGATGTGAAGATCTCGTTCATAATAATGATGCTGTCTGACGTGGCCTGCTCCAGGATATTGTGGACCCGTATCAGGTCATCCTGGAGCTTACCCCGTAGATTACGTATGTCCTCTTCCTTTTCAAAATGCGTGTAAAGATTGTCATACAGGTATAGCTGTGCATTATTGCCTGGAATAGGGCAGCCGCATTTCGTTAGGTAATGTAATTGCCCGAACATGCGGGCAAATGTGGTTTTTCCTCCCTGGTTCGGCCCAGATACAATGATGATCCGTTCTGATCCTTCAAGGTAAAAATCATTACAAATGATAGTTTCATTTCCATATATTCGTTTATTCGCCAGGGCAATATCGTATGTCCCATTCGCAGAGATATTTTTGTTCTTCGATAATACTGTGGGGTAACAAAATCCTTACCCCGCTTTCTTGATATTGGAGATATAGTCAAGATAGGCCATATAGAATTGGATTTCAAGATCAAAATGACTGATGGTTTCATCCATGAAAGAAGCATGATTTCTATTGAATTCAGCCATTTCATTGAAGATCTCAGGGAACAGTTTAGCTACACGATCCAGGATCCTGGCTCCCACATGGTTCATCCCCGCTGATTCAAGCAGGTTATGCAAGTAACTCTTGGTGGCACCTTGTTTAAATTTTTCAAAAGTCTTCAGAACTTCCTGGCTGTAGTCAATCTCATTCTCATATTTTTTTACTCTGACCCAATTATTTTTTATGATCAGATCATACTGGATCGACTCCAACTTGGTTTTAACTTGTTTTACTTCTGATGAATACGATTGAAAGAGAGCATTGGAAACATAGTTATGGAGATAGATCCTGAATTCTTTGAATCCTTGTGAACTGATCTTTATGGAGGAAAGGTCTTCATTCAACTTTTCAACAGCATCGCAATAAACATATGCAGCTTCAATTTGCCAGCCCTCTTTATGTTGTCGGTAATGTAATTTGGATATTAATTCCAAGTAACGCCGCACGATGACCATTTTTTCAGAAAAAGACTTGACAGCTTCATTAAGATTGGCTTTCTCCAGATCCCTGAAGATAGCCTGTCGAAAATGGATGGTTTCGATGCTGTGTATCGGGTAATAATAGAATGGTTTGAGGTTGTATTCTTCCGCAACTGCTGTGATGCTTTCGACCACCTGGTCCAGATTCAGATCCTCAAAGAAAATTGGCATTTCGCTCAATTCAGCTTGAGCTCGATCTTTTGCATTCATAAATAAGATGCTGAAAAAAGACATTTAACACCTATCTATTAAATAATAATCATCGATTAAATACGTTTGGTACAAAATGGGTTCTGTTTAGGCACAGGAACAAAAACAGCCTCTACTGAGTACATCTCCCAGTAGAGGCTATCAGTCTTATGACAGTTACGGCGAGCCTCATCGCCCCATTCTTTTGGATTTATGATATTATACCGCACATCGTATCGTATCTCTCGAGCGATGAGGTTCGCTCATTGCATTAACCGCCGCAAATCGGCTGATAACCTCTGCCATCAACGGCAGAGTATTTTTAATCAAATTAATGATGAATGGTATGTTGAATCAATATCAAAGAACATCGCTATCGACGGTTCTTCGCCAATTTGAAAAACACCTGCGTGATTTGGATGCCCTGTTGGAAGGTCATCTATCTGAAGGATTGTTATTTCGTCAGGACCTGCATCTTTCAAGCGACCAAAGGAAGCACTCCCGTAGTCTCATTGATTCAAGTTTGGAAGAGATCGCTGAGCTGGCTGGGATGCTTGGCTTTAAAAAGGAGGTTGAAGAGCAATCTGGTGCAATTCGCAGTCAAATGAGCATTGCCTGGGCGGATTTGATCGATTCGCAGTCCGCAAAACTAAAGCGTTATGGTGAAGTCCACCCGGATGTTGTGCGGGATCTTGATCCCCATCTCAAGGTTCTTTCGAAGAATGCCTTGGATCTGGCTGCTCTATTTGAAAAAAACCTGATCAATAAAGCGCTACCCGGCGCTGAAACCATAATACAAGAAAAAGGAAATAGAACAATGTTTACCAAAATAGAAAAAGTTCATGCACGTGAAATATTGGATTCTCGTGGCAATCCCACCGTGGAAGTGGAGGTCACCCTTGAAGATGGATCTTTTGGTCGGGCGGCCGTTCCCTCTGGCGCCTCCACTGGAATTCATGAAGCCCTGGAGCTGCGTGATGACGATCAAGCCCGGTACAGTGGCAAAGGCGTGCTAAAAGCAGTTGACCATGTCAATAAAGAGATATCCAAGACCATTCTGGGTCTGGATGCACTTGATCAGAACGGGGTGGATCAGGCCATGCTTACCCTGGATGGGACACCCAATAAAAGCAAGCTGGGCGCCAATGCCATTCTGGGTGTCAGCCTGGCCGTGGCGCGTGCCGCGGCTGTATCTGCCGGCCTGCCGCTGTACCGCTATCTGGGTGGTGTATCTGCCCGCATTCTGCCCGTGCCGATGTTCAACATCCTGAATGGTGGCGTGCATGCCAACTGGCAGGGCACCGATTTGCAGGAGTTCATGATTGCCCCTGTGGGCGCGCCCAACTTCCGCGAAGCCCTGCGCTGGGGAAGTGAAGTTTATCATTCCCTCAAGGGCGTTTTGAAGAGCGGTGGTTATACCACCGGCGTGGGTGATGAGGGTGGTTTTGCTCCGGCTTTAAAAACCAATGCTGAGGCAGTTGAAGTGATCGTCAAAGCCATCGAAAAAGCGGGCTATAAACCCGGTGATCAGATCGCCATCGCACTTGATCCGGCTTCCAGTGGATTTTTTGAAGATGGTTCCTACAACCTGCGAACTGAGGGCAAGAAGGTGACTTCTGCCGAGATGGTTGCGATGTATGCTGATTGGGTCAAGAAATATCCCATTGTCGTTTTGGAAGACGGCCTGGCGGAAGACGATTGGGACGGTTGGAAGTTGCTCAACAAGACGATCGGCGATAAAATCGAGCTGGTCGGGGATGATTTGTTTGTGACAAATGTCGAACGTGTCTCCAGAGGCATCAAGGAAAATGTTGCCAATGCTGTTTTAATCAAACTCAATCAGATCGGCACCCTCAGCGAAACGATTGCCACCATTGAGATGGCGCGTAAGGCCGGTTGGGGCGCCATGGTATCACACCGCTCAGGTGAAACCGTGGATAGTTTCATCGCTGACTTTACGGTCGCCATGAGCACCGGCCACCTCAAGACGGGCGCTCCCTGCCGCGGAGAGCGATTGGAAAAATACAATCAGCTCATGCGCATCGAGGAAGAATTGGGTGACGCCGCGATCTACGCTGGCCGGAAGGCTTTTGTAAGATAAGCTGTTTATGGCATGCATTTTCAATCGGCTGGAATAGATGACAACAACGATATTGCTTGTTCGCCATGGTCAGACTGACTGGAACAAGAAGGAAAGGTTCCGGGGCAGGGCTGATATACCGTTGAACGATAACGGGATGCAACAAGCCGAAGCGACCGGTTGCCATATCGCTGCGGGTTGGCAGCCGGTCGCAATCTATTCCAGTCCACTTTCAAGGGCAGTCAGTACTGCCGAAGCCATTGCTCACCCGACTGGAATTAATGTTGAGATCTGCCAGGGACTGATCGATATTGATTATGGTGAATGGCAAGGGCTGGCACCCGATGAGGTGCGTGAGCGTTGGCCGGAGAACCTGGATCTCTGGTATGCCCAACCCCAGCTGGCGGAAATACCCGGTGGTGAAACACTTCAGTACCTTCGTTCGCGTGCCATGAAAACAGTAAATGAACTGGCGCGAAGACATGACGGGCATACGATCGTTCTGGTCGGGCATACCGTCATCAACCGCATCATTCTTTTGGGTGTGTTGGGTCTTGATGATGGGCGTTTCTGGCACCTCCGCCAGGAGCCCTGTGCCATTAATGTATTTGAATACGTGAATGGTGAGTACACCCTGGTGACATTGAACGATACCCGTCATTTATCCGATATCACACAGGTTTGAAAGAGAGATAGCCTCTTCTGGTTCATATTCCTTTTAGCAGCCGCATCTCTGGCATGGTCTTGAGACTGGCGGTGCGCTGCCTGGGTCGGTAAATGCTTATATAGAAATGACCCCTTTCGACCTTGTCAAGTATAAGGTGGACGATAAATCGGGTTATTTGTGATTGGATAGATCCCAACGCACCTCCGCTCAACCACCCACGTTATACGGGTTAGTACCCTGCACTTTGTGCGGCAATCGGGGTGGTCATTATCACCAAAATCAAACAGTCAGGGTGATGGGGAGGCGCTGGATATCTGTGTGATCAGCGAAAGACAGATTGCACATTTCGGGGTGATATTAAAAGTGCGTTTTGTGGGGGGTACAGGGTATCGATCATGGAATTGCAGATGATAAGATCATTGCGGTTTTATCTTATGATCCTTGTTGGCAGGCAATAAAGGATATTGAAGAATTGCCCGGAACTTTAATCGATCGCTTGTGTCATTATTTTTCAGTTGATATGATTACCGATGGCCAGGATGGTTCAATGACTATCGGGAAAGTCTACGGCTGCGAGCACGCAAAGAAGGTCATCGAGGCTGCTATTGAAGATTACATACAAGAGTATAGCTAATGAGATGTCTCATGCATGCTTCGATTTCCAGTTGGATTCTAAATAATCGAGAGCCTTTACAGCTTCTTTAGCCACACTCTTGCGGGGACTCGACCTGGCTTGCTTCAGGGCTTGAATGGCACTATCACCGCCGATCTTCCCAAGCGCCTCTGCCGCTGCAACTCTAGCGACGTAAGGGTTATTCTCATCAAGCAGAAGCTTGACCAATGCTGGTACAGCTTGCGGGTCACCCAACCGGCTCAACCCGCGGGCAGCAATTACCAGTGGATATGGATCTCCCTTCATGTGTAGGAGTTGTATCAAAGGAATAACAGCGCGTCTCTCGTGCAGCATCCGGGTTAGAACGTCTACGATCGTTCCAGCGCGATCAGGCTCGGCTGAAAGAACTGTTACCAAAAGTCTTTCCACGTAGGTGTTTGCCGGATCATTGCAATGAAGGTGGCATTCCGGACATATCTCACCAGCTTTGGAAATGCGTCGGCAAACAGGGCAGAATGAAAGGTTCATTCAGATTCACATTCAACCAGGGTTGTAATAAGTTTGTATCTTTCTTGATTGGTAATTGCCACCATCTGAAATTATCTTTAGGCCGTATGTACTTTTGGTAAGAAAACGAAGTGCCACGAAAGCTATGAATACCATAAAAGCTCCAAATGCGAAAGGTGCTGCAGCAGAGACATTCCATAAATAGCCAACCATGACACTGGCAGGCAATACCATTATTCTGAGGGAAGCATTAAAAGCCCATAAGCAGCGCCACGATGCACTTCTGGAATCAATTCTGCTACCATCGCTTTTGCTGATCCTTCGGTGAACGCATCATAAAGTCCGGAAAACGCGTACAACACCCAGACCTGGTTGGATAAGGCAAATCCTAAATATACCGGTTATTGCTTGTTCTATGCTTTCCCGGTTCTTTTAATATCATGGTTATCAGGCTAAGTGCGTATTCTGGAAGGATCTTTAATACATTTAATAGATAATCGGTTGCACAATCAATATCAATCTGGTCAGATGGTTTTATAAAGATTATAATGTTACGTTATTGTGTATTTGGGTTTTTCCTTAAGTGGTGGCAACCCGAAGCCATATATGAACGCTTATGGATATGAATAATCCCGTTCCAAATATCAGGAGGAATACAATGAAGAGATTATTAATAAAACCCCGCAATCATATTCCTCTTTATATCCTTACGACCGCACTCATCTTGTCCATGCTTGGATCGGTGCTTGGACCGGCGATGGCTGTGCACGCAGCGCCCTTGAAGGAGCCCATTTATTATCTGTCGATGCCTGAAGATGATTCATTGCAGGCGTTTCGGGATAATGGTGGCGCAACCGCTATCAGTCCGGTACGAAGTGTAACCTCCATAGCCATTGCAATCACAGGAACGGTCCTCTATTATGATCATTGGGAAGATGGTTTCCTGGCTGACATACAAACAAGCTCTATTATTTGGGGAGATGGTAATCTGGCAAATGGCTGCCCCCCCAGTATCAGCAATACGCCTAATCCCTGCCTGGTGGCTGCCGATGACACCCTTCAGAACGGGGATGTCGTGGTGCTTGACAACGTGGTGATCGTAAATGGCCCGGTGGGTGGACCTTACTCGCGCAACTCCGCACAGGTTTTTTACGATGGACGTGACAAGTTTCAAGCCACCTATCCGGTTGCGGTTGGGCGTGCCCTATGGCCTACTGGGCCTGGCTCACTTCAAGCGGGTGGTGTGGAAATGTTCGAACTCAACCGCTGGGGGGATTTGTATGAGTTCCCATTCGGGGAAAGCACCATATCCACTGGCCTGTTTGAGGATGTCCGCTATTTTATCCTGGCTGGCCCAGGTGGGTCAACGGTGGATATCGATGTCAATGGGGATGGAGATCTTTCTGATCCTGGTGATCAGGATAATCTGAGTTTGCAAGAGGGTGCAAAATATGTCGTCCAGGCACCTGTTGCAGGCGGGACAATAGCAGTGGTGAGTGGCAGCAAAGTTCAGGTTACGGTTGCCTATGCTGATATTCAAGACACTTATGAAATGCGTTGGAGTGGACTTATACCGCTTTCTGATTGGTCAAATGATTATTACAGCCCGGTTGGCACGAACACCGGAACGACGCATTTATGGGTGTATAACCCCAATCCAAGCAGTGCAATCACAATTAATTATGTTGTGGGCAGTGGCGGCGGGTCTGGGTCCTTCAGTGTTCCCGCCCTCAGCACGGCCATCTCTCCTTTTACATTAATACAAGGGCAGGGAGTACGCATATATACGAGCAGTGCTTCGGATGTTTTCCTGCCATTTTCTGTGACAGACACCACTGGTGGTGGTCAAATTTATGACTGGGATACGTCCCTTTTCCCTGCCAAACAGCTTTCGGAAGAATTGTTGATCGGCTGGGCACCGGGTTGTACCAACGAGAGTCACTTGGGTGTTTGTCGTGACGCTGATGGCAGCCCGAATCTGGCCAATTCCGTCAGCCGCAGCCTGATATGGGTTACATCGGTGGCAAATACAACCATATATGTGGATACCGATGGTTCTGGCATCACCTGCCCTGGTGGGGCAGGTGCCGATCAAGCGATCCCTGCGACTACCCTTGTTTCGTATCGGATCAACAACGATCCTACTGATCCAGATGGCGGTGGTCCTTTGCAATGGCAGTACAATGTTCGCGATGAGTTCGCTACCAATGGTTCCTATACGGGCACGAATGGTTCTGTAAACTGGTCTGGCACCCCTTGGACAGAGGTGGATGCCGGTGGTGGCGGTGCCGCTGGTGGGTATGCGTATGTTACGACCAATGAATTACGCATCAGGGATAATGGCGGTAATCAGGTTGGCACAATAGTACAGCGTCCTGTCAACTTGACCGGTATGACCTTTGCCCGTTTCAGTTTCCGCATTCAATCAACGAATGCCGAGGCGGATGACGATATCCTGGTCGAAGTGACCAGCGACGGGACGAACTGGTTCCTTTTGGAACGTATTCAGGCCCCTGTGACTTATCCTGCGGCCATCCTTGCTAATAAAGTGTATAACATTTCACCTTATGATTCTGCCAGCACAGCCATCCGCTTCCGCATGGAGGATGACCTTGAAGCTGGAGAATACTGGCAGATCGACAATGTCAACATCCAATATGCCCACAATGGTGACTTTGACATGACCGGGGCATATATCCGTACTTGTGATGGCACAAAGATCGCTGCTGCCTACGGACAGAACCCAGCTTTAAGCGCAAGCAATGATAACGAAGCCCTGGATCTGGGTACGATTATCACTCCCTACTATGCCATCATTGATCTCGAATTGGATAAGCGGATTGACCCGAATGATACCCCTGACATTAATTCAACCGTAACCTTTATTTTGGATATTACTAATACGAGCCTGGCAGAGGTTACAAATATCGAAATGACCGATGTCGTCCCTTCTGGATATGCATACCTTCCCAATTCGATCGCGGGGGGCAGTTCCCGCGATGACACCGATCCATACACCTATGGTCTTACCTGGATAATTGACTCCCTGGCCTCTGGCAATACCGAATCCCTGACCTACCAGGCAACCGTCCTTGCCAATAACGCTGGCGACCGTGAATATGAAAATTACGCTGAGATTCAGGATCACGATCAACCAGACAATGATTCCGATCCCGGTAATGATTCCACCGATGAGGACGATGATGTTACCCTGCCCGTTACGCCCAATGGGGCCATCAGCGGAACGGTTTCAGCGGATACAGACAACGATGGTATTGGTGATACTCCCTTGGCTGGAGTGACTGTTGAATTGTACGCTGATACAGATGGCGACGGTGTTCCTGATGGCACTGCCTTGCAAACCACGACCACGGGTGTGGACGGTGGATATCGATTTGATAGTCTTACACCTGGCACTTATGTTGTTGTTCAAACCAACCTGCCAGGATACCAGGATGTGACCGATGGCGACTCCACTGCAGATATGCCCGGATCGCCAGCAGATGCTGGCAATGTCAGCCCGATAGACAACTGGCTGCCGGTCAACCTGGCTTCTGCGGAAGAGGATAACGGGAACGACTTTGTCGACTTACAAGAGGCCCCCGGGCTGGGGATCACGAAAGAGATCTCGACGGCAGTCGGGGGACCCTGGAGCGACTCGCTCACGGTGGCGGAGGGAAC
>JAFGXF010000113.1 GCA_016936755.1 Anaerolineaceae bacterium
ACGTCGAGGGCTACATGCCCGGCAGAAATTTTGTCATCCTGGGTTCGGGCGACATCGGCATGATCATGGCGCGCCGCCTGACACTGGAGGGTGCCAAAGTTGAGCAGGTACTCGAAGTGATGCCCTACCTGACCGGGCTGACCCGCAATTACGTGCAGTGCCTGATGGATTTCGGCATCCCGCTGCATTTATCCCACACCGTCAACCGCATCATCGGCAACCGGCGCGTTGAGGCGGTTGAATCGGTCCAGGTCGACGAGCGCTGGCAGCCGGTGCCCGGTACTGCCCGGATCGTGCCCTGCGACACCTTGCTTCTTTCGGTTGGTTTGATCCCTGAGAATGAACTCTCACGGAAAGCTGGCGTGAAGATCGACCCGATCACCGCCGGACCCTGGGTTGACGATGGCTTTGAGACCAACGTGCCGGGCGTCTTCGCCGCCGGCAACGTCGTGCATGTCTATGACCTGGTGGATTGGGTGACCGAGGCCGGTTATGCCGCCGGTAAGAGCGCGGCGCGCTTCGCACTGCGCGAGCGCGAGAAGGAACGCCGCCACATCCCAATGATCGCCGGTCAGAACGTACGTTACATCGTCCCGCAGGAGATCGACAAGGAAAACCTGAAAGATGGTGACATTCGTCTGCAGTTACGGGTCACCCAGCCGCTCGAGGAGCTGGTGTGGATCGAGGTTTCGGACGGCGAAAACAGCATCACCCGCAAGGGCGCTCCCTACGCACGCCCGGGCGAGATCATCACCTTATCCATCCCGCAGCGAGCCTATGACCAGGTCGCCAAGGCTGGCCAGCTGCGCGTGGATGTGACCAAAAGGTAACCCGACATGAATAAAGAAGAAATCACCAAGCTGATCTGCATCACCTGCCCCAAAGGCTGTTTGCTGGAAGTACACCACCAGGGCAGCACGGTGCTCAATGTGAAAAATGGCTGCAAGCGCGGGCATGAATATGCCAGGCGTGAGCTGGTTGACCCGCGCCGCATGATCTCCTCAACCGTGAGAATTACGGGCGGCGAGCATCCACTGCTTCCGGTATATACCGCTGAGGCCTTTCCCAAGCCGCGCATATCCGAATTAATGGCGGCACTGCGTGAACTGACGATCAAGGCACCGGTGCGCATGAACCAGGTGGTGTTGGAGGATGCACTTGGCAGCGGTATCAACATTCTGGCCAGCCGTGACATGGGCAAATCGGGCAAATGATCAAACTTTTGCACTTCGCTGATGCGCATATCGACATGGCCAATTACGGGCGGCATGACCCGGTCAGCGGCATGCCGTTGCGTGTACTGGATTTCCTGCGTGCGCTGGATGTGATTGTCGATGCTGCCATTTCGGAGAAAGTGGATCTGGTATTGTTCGCCGGGGATGCCTACAAGGATCGCAACCCGGCACCCACCTTCCAACGCGAGTGGGGCAAACGCATCATGCGTCTGTCACAGGCTGGCATCCGCACGCTGTTGCTGCTGGGCAATCATGATAGTGCGCCTGCGCTGGGGCGCGCGCATGCCATCCAGGAATTCGACACACTGCAGGTGCCGCACGTGCGCGTGGTGGACAAACCCACTTTCATTAAAACCGGCGAGTTTGAAGGACTGGACGCGCAGATCCTGGCCATCCCCTGGCTGTCACGCTCACGCTTGAGCGCAGAGTTGGGCGGCATGGACCGTGATGAAGCCCTGCAAAAGCTCGAGGAGCGTGTGGGTGAACTCATCGGCGTATGGCTGGAACAGGTCGACCCGAAGGTGCCTGTTATTCTATGTGCACATGCATCCATCCAGGGTGCCACTTATGGAGGCGAGCGAACGATCATGCTCGGCTCAGACCTGGTGCTGGCCGGCTCGCTGGTCAAGGATTCGCGCCTGGATTATGTTGCCATGGGGCACATTCATAAAGCACAGGATCTCAACGAAGGCGCCAAGCCGCCGGTGGTTTATCCCGGGTCGATTGAACGGGTCGATTTTGGCGAACTGATGGATGAGAAGTATTTCGTAATCGCCCAGGTCGAGAAAGGCAATGCTTCTTATGAATGGCACCGGATCCCTGGCATCCGGCAGTTTCTCGAATATCATGTGCGCCTGGACCATTCTGATGAGATCACCCCCCAGATGGAAAAAGGATTGCCCTCAAGTGAAAAGATTCAGGATGCCATCGTCAAGGTCGTTTTGGAATACCCCGAGGTACTCGAAGCGCGTATCGATGAAGCCTGGTTGCGACACTGGGCACAGGGCAGCTTTGAATTCCACCTGAGAAAGAATCCACAGTTCGAATCACGCGTTCGCATCCCGGCTGGTGAGACGGTCAGCAGCATGGGGCCGATGGAACTCCTGGATATCTATTGGAAAGCCAGCCATACCCCGGCTGACCAGCAGGCACACTTGAACGACCTGGCGCAGCAGATCATCTCGGGGGAGGAAGAATCAACAGATCAATAAACTAATTGATAAGGAATTTGTTTATTCGTTTGGTTAATAATTCGGGATTTTTTGTCCAGCATTCCCACACAATTAAGACTTTCCACCCCGCCTTTTTAAGGGCAGATATATTTCGTTTATCCCTTTTTACATTTTCAAGCCTTTTATTTTCCCAGAAATCTGCATTCGTGGCTGGTTTTACTCTTCCGTATTTACACTTATGCATGTGCCAATAACAACCATTGACAAATACTATCTTCTTGTGACGTGTTAATACCAAGTCGGGTTTTCCAGGCAATTTAGCATTATGGAGCCTGTACCTATAACCCATTCGATGGATGAGGGATCGAACAATGATCTCAGGTCGAGTATCTTTATTCCGAATTCTCGACATGTTAAATTTTCGTTGCTCGGGGGTTAATACATCTGTCATTCTTGTATAAGCGACTCTCTCACAAAATTAAAAAAATCGTCAATTGTAATTAATGAATCTCGAATTGAACTTGGATACTCTATATGAAGTTTTTTGGGTATTACAAGGGATACTGAAGCTCTTTCCATTTCTTCCAACTGTCTCGATGAGATACCCTTTTGCATTGTTAAAATATGTTTTTGTTTTATTCTGGGTGCCTCACTTATTACTTGGCGCCATCGATCTTTACATGTCATTTTTAAGGCTAGTATAAACAATTTTTCATCCGGATAATGTGGGTCATCATAAGATTCTTTATCTGGAATAATAATATCTGGTTCGGTTTTATCCACTTTAGGGCGCATTTGATGAGGAATATTCGCCATTTTTAACAAATACTCTACATGATTTTCAAGAGATCGACCAGCTCTCGCTTTACGTCGTTGTAAAATGGTAAGAGCAGTTTTTAAAAAGTCATCTATCTCAGCAAATGACTTGTTTACAAGTGGGCCAGATAGTTTCCGCTCGACCCGTTTAAATAATTGGTATTCCTGATTAATTAAACTTATTAGTTGCTCATCTGAAGTGATTATCGAAAAGTCTTTCTTGCATGACAATAAGGTATCTAATGTGGCTTTAGAAAAAATGTCTCCTGCTGGGAAAAAATCAATTTGATTAACAAATTCAATAAATTTACTGTTTATACATTCGTCTTCAGTGAATTCAATTAACTTGCCTTCTTCATAGGATGCCCAGTTTCCTAATAGCTCGACACCAAGACTTGCTTGAATATCTTCTATATCGTCGTCATTATTTAATATATAAGCATTAAATTGACTGAGAGTAATAGGAATAAGTACTAGAAGACTTCCCACATTATCCTCAATTAAATATGGAAAATCGCGACCAAATCTAGTAAGTCGGTATTCACTTCTGGTTTTTTGGCCATACCAGATAACATTCGAATTAGTCAGTAGACCATTTTGCCACCGGATTGTAACATTACTACGATTGAGTGTGCCTTTTTCAGGTTTATTAGGTGTAAATAGGTGCCATACTTCTTTGGGTAAATAGAATCCATATTGATGTGCACCCGTAGCCCCAACATCATTTGATGAAATTAATTTTAAAATCGCTTTTTTATGAGATATTGCATCCTCTATTGCTCTTTCGCAAATGTTTGATGACATATCCCATTCTCCTTCATGATGTTTTTAATAAACATCGTTTACTGGATTTATAATGATTGTCAATAACACGTACTATTTCCTTCCCTATTGCTTCAACAACTTTTGGTACAACAGCATTTCCAAATTGCCTGTACGCTTGAGTATCTGATACCACAATCTCTCTATCCTCAAATCCCATAAGGCGAGAGCATTCAAGGGGTGTAAGACGTCGAGGATTTTTGTTGGGTTGAGGGATAAGAATTTCAGAACCATCCTTATAATATCTTGCGCTTAATGTTCTGGATATTTTGTTAATGTCTACTAAACCATAACCGAAACCATTACCTTTTGCTTTGTGCTTTTCAGCATATTTTTGTAAATAGTTCCATAAATGATCTGTTAATGTATATTTATTATCCGGAGCATTTTCAAGTATGTCTGCAAAAATTGGATTTGATCCTGATTCTGGTACTGGGTAGACAAAATCAGGGCGATCAGAAAATGTCCGTTTATCAAAGCAGACAATATAAATACGTTCGCGGTGCTGTGGTACCCAGCCTGAAGCATCAATAACTTTAGCATTCACCCAGTAATCTAATTCCTCGAGTTTTTCTTTTATTACTTTCCATGTACGGCCATGATCATGTGATTTTAAGTTCTTTACATTCTCAAGAAATAATACAGGAGGACGTTTCACTCTAATAATATTCGCTAGGACAAAAAAAAGATTTCCTTGTTGAATATCGTCGAATCCATGAGCTTTTCCAAGGCTGTTTTTCTTCGATACACCTGCTATTGAAAATGGTTGACATGGAAATCCTGCTGCGAGAATGTCATGATTAGGGATGCTTTCAGGATCTATTTGACGGATGTCGCCGAAGGGTAATTCATTAAACCAGGCTTTGTAGGTTTTTTGGGAATACTTATCCCATTCAGATGAAAATATACAAGTTCCCCCCAATTTTGTCAGGGCAAGGCGAAATCCACCGATACCAGCAAATAGATCAATAAATGTAAAGGGCAGATAATTTGTGACTCCCACTACCTGTTTCGTTGAATTTGTCGTTAATGTTGGTTGATACACAGTAGATGCATCTTTGAGGACGGATAAAACAAATTCCTGCTGTGTCATCTGATATTGTTGACGTTCCAATTCAATCCAGTTGCGTAAATCAGCAGGTATCTTTCTAACAAGAATATTATCGCCCATATAGCCTCATCTCGGGGAAAAAATGATATCAAAGCAATAATACCAAATAACTATAATTAGTGCAAGTGTTCTAATAATCTTGTTCTATTTAAGAGACAATGAAACCAGATCTTTCATAAAGTTCACCCCTCTATAAAAATGTGTCATGGGGGATATAACGAGAGAGAATATTTATTCGGGTCAGTGTTCGGTCGTTTACATACATATTACAGGGGATATATTAAAATGTCCGTCAAATTACGCATTATCGAAAAATTCCTTCGCATATTCAATTTCCCCACTGACACCTTTTAATCCCCCTTCGACCAGCTCCAATGCCATGAAAGCCTCATCCGGAACCTCAAAGGGTGCCGTGATATTCCACTGGCTGGCGAGTTGGTATCCAAATTTTGGGTAATAGGAGGGGTGTCCGACGACGACGACGGAACCATAACCCAGCTCTCTGGCAATGCGATGACCCGCCGCGATCAGCTTCCCGCCGACACCACGGTTCTGGTATTCCGGCAGGACTGCCACAGGTGCCAGGGCCAGTGAATCATGTTCACCGATCTTCATGCGGGTGAACAGGATATGTCCGATGATCTTCCCATCGCCCTCAGCCACCAATGACAGCTCGGGGATAAACGCAGCGCTCTTTCGCAGGCGGTTGACCAGATTCTGTTCATTACCATCCGCCTGTTCCATGGTTTCAAATGCCTTTTTTACCACCTGATAAACAGCGTTGTGATCATTTTCCTCTTCCTGCCGGATCAGCAAATCCATGTGAGCACCTCAATCCGAATGTTTCGACAAGAAGACCATCGACTCGATATGAAATGTCTGCGGGAAAAGGTCGAGCAGACAGACCTTTTCGATGTGATAACCACCCGCGACCATTTTTCCGAGGTCACGTGCCAGGGTGGCCGGGTCGCAGGAGATGTATGCGATCTGGGCCGGTTTTGCTGCCATCAGCGCTTCCAGCGCCTTGGGATGCAGCCCGGCCCGTGGCGGATCGAGGATGACGACATCCGCTTTGACCTCCAGGCGTGGCAATACGCTTTCCACCGCCCCCTCATAAAGGGATACATTGTCAAATTCATCCAGGTTGGCTGCAAAATCCAGACAGGCATCCGGTGACAGCTCCACCCCGATGACCTCTTTGACTTCACCTGCGAAGAAGGCGCTGAACAACCCGACCCCGCAGTACAAATCCGCCAGGATGGTTTTCCCTGAATAAACCAGGTTTTCTTTCAGTGTGGTGATCATGGCCTCTGCCATGCGTGTGTTGACCTGGAAGAAAGAACCGCCTGAGACTTGGAAGCTGCGCTGACATACCTGCATGGGCAGTAAATCCTCCCCGGCCAGGATGATGCGACCACCCTGGCCAGCATACACTGCTGAAAGACCGGCTTCCGTCTCAAATTCGGGGGCTGTTTCCGCAGAGCCTTCCAATGTGATCAACAACTCTCCGTCCATACCGCAGCGCAGTTCGATCTGTTCGATCCCGCTGTCTGCTTCCAGCTCGATGAATGGCCAGGCTTCCTGGATGGCTTTTTCCGGCAGGTGACATTCCGATACGGGGATGATCCGATCGGAGTGTGGAGCCCGGAAACCCAATTTTCCGGTATCGTTGATATGAAAGCGAAGATTATTGCGATACTGATATTGATTTGGAGATTGGATCACCTGAGGATTCGGCGGATCCGCCAACTTGCCGACCCGGGTGAGTTGTTCGGACAGGATGGCTGCTTTATATTCAAGCTGAGCTTCATAAGTCATATGCTGTGCATGACACCCACCGCAGCGGCCGAAATGCTTGCAGGTTGGTTCAATCCGCTTCGTTGAAGGCTCCAGTACTTTTACGAGCTTGCCACGCGCGAAGTTCTTGTTATCGGCGAGGATTTCAATCGCGACCTTTTCGCCGGGGATGCCGAAGGGAACGAAAACCACCCTCCCATCGGGCAGCCTGCCGAGGCAGTCACCGCCATATGAGAGGGTGGTTAATGTCACTTCTGGCATTACATCTTGGCCAGGAACTCTTCCATGGCCTCCAGCAGGGTGTCGACCGCTTTCATATGGATCTCACCCATGTGAGCGATGCGGAAGGTTTTTTCCTTCAGGTCGCCGTAGCCGTTGGCGATGCGCATACCCCTGGTAAGCAGGAATTTGTTGAGAGCTGAAATATCCATGCCCCTGGTATTGTTGATGGTCGAGACGGTCTTGGAGCGATAGCCTTCGGGTGCCAGGGGTTGCATGCCATGTTCGACGGCCCATTTTTGGGTGCGCTCGGCCATGGCAGTGTGTCGTGCAAAGCGATTCTCAAGCCCTTCGGCCAGGATGCGCTCGAGCTGGACATCCAGCGCAAATATGGATGCCATCGCAGGAGTCATGGGGGTGGAATCCTTGACGCGGTGTTTTTCCATCAACAGCAGGTCGAAATACCAGCCGCGGTTGGCGACTGTTTCTGCCTTGGCCATGGCACGTGCAGAAGCGGCAGCGAAGGACATGCCCGGCGGCAGCGCGAAGCATTTCTGGGATGAGGTGAGAATAAAATCCAGACCCCAGGCATCGAACTCGATCTTGACGCCACTTAACGAGGAAACCGCATCCACCAGGATGAGCGTATCCGGGCTGACCTGGTGCACGGCTTCGGCGATGGCTTTAACCGGGCTCTCAACGCCGGTGGAGGTCTCATTATGCACAACCGTGATGGCTTCATAATGCTTCTTCTTGAGTGCATCCGCCACCTGTTCGGGGGTGATGGGTTGGCCCCAGGCGGCTTCGAGCCGGTCGGCCTGCTTGCCGTTGGCAACCGCCACCTTGTACCAGCGCTCAGCAAAAGCACCATTGATACAGGACAGCACACTTTCCTGAACGAAGTTGCGAATGCCGCCTTCCTGCATACCCGAACCGGAAGCAGAGACCTGGTAGACTGGTTGTTCGGTGAAGAAAACCTTCTTCAGTCTTTCCTCGGTGCTCTTGAAGATCGCTTCAAAATCCTTGCTGCGATGAGGCAACATCGGTTTTGTTTGAGCCGTTAATACCTCGGGGGCGACATCAACCGGTCCCGGGACAAACATGGGTGACATACTCTCTCCTTATATATGTAAAATGATGATTTTAGCGAAGAATGAAGGTCAACGCGATCAGAATCACAAAGAAACTGCCGGCCAATACGCCGATGCGTTTCAGATCCTTCTTGACAGCCGTGTAATCCGGATTGAATTCTGCCGCGGCATAGCCACGCTGGGGTGACCAGCTGGATGCGGGGGCTTGTTGGTTGGGTGTTGCGGCCGGTTTGGTAATGGCGGGCTGTTTACCTTTCGATACCCGTCTTTTTTGTCTTTTACTCATGCAACTATCTCCAGAAGAAAGTTATGGATTGCCCTGCAATTTTGCACTGATGACAATCCGTTTGTTATCAACCATATAAGGATAACATGAAATCAGGGTTACTGTCGACCCCTCACTGGCATTCATGACCTGCACGTTGGTCGGCGCCACGATTTGTGTGCCGGTGACGATGTAAACAAACTGGCCACTTGGGCTGAAAAGCACGATCGTGTCGCCGGGTTTCAACTTGTCGAGGTCGCGGAACAACTCGCCAAATACATCGTTATGTGCAGAGAGTACGATGTTACCGGGCTGACCCGGGTCAGGGGTGAAAGGATGCTGGCCGACCCCCTTTTTTAACTGCTCCCAGCCATCACCCTGCACGACCGGGGCATCCACGCCAATGGCTGCGATCTGGATGCGAGTGGCTTGCCTGGCACTGGGTGTGGGCAGCGCCAGGCTGGCCATGGCCTGCATGACCGGCCGCAGGTGCTCGGGAATCTCTTCCTCATTGTAGCGGGCACCCCCGGCTGAATTGGGCGGGGTGTGTCCGGAGGGCAGAATGACCGCGCGGTAGAGTGGCGTTGGTGTGAGGGTCGGTTGCTGGATGGCGTTGATTACCTCACGGTTGAGGGTGCGGATCAACCCCACACCATTGGCCGTGATGATCAGCAAGCCGATGACGGCAGCGATCTCGATTCCCAGCAGCAGACGGTCCACCCATTTTCGACGCGGTTTACGCGATGAATTTGGCGTTCCTTCAACAATGGGTGGTGTGCCGACCACTCGACCAATGCGACGGTAGTGTTCAAGCCGCGCCTGATGTCGCGCGTGCTTCTGCTCTTTAAGCAGGCGTTGCAATTCACTTTCACTGATCGGATTTTCAGACTTTTTGGGGTTCATCTGCGTACATGATCCATAAATGGGTTCTTGCGTTGATTATCGTGTTCATTTGGCTGTTTGAAGCTCGAAAATAGCCGCCTGGCTGCTTTCCAGTTTTAATGTTGACAGTGAATCAGGAGCTTTTTGGAGTGTATGGGTGGAGAAGATTTCCACCCATTTATCGCTGCCTGCAAGGTCCAGTTTGACAATCTGTGGTCTCTGGCTGAAATTCAAAGCCACCAGCATGCATTGTTTTGTATGCTTGCGCTGGTAGACCAGGCAGTTCGGGTTGGATTGATTGATGAGTGCAAAATCCCCGCGTTGGAGTGCAATGGATCTGCGGCGTAAATCGATCAGTTTTCGATATACATTCAAAATCGAATGCTCATTCTTTGATTGGGCAACCACATTGCGGGTTTTATGGTTATGGTGCACCGGCAACCAGGGGCGTCCGGTGGTGAAGCCCGCCTGGGATGAGTCATCCCATTGCATCGGACTGCGGCAGCCATCTCGACCTTTATAAAATGGCCAGTATTTTTTGCCGGGTGGATCCATGATATCGCTTCGTTTTAATTTAATATCACGCATGCCGATCTCTTCACCATAGTACAGGAAGGGCGTTCCACGCAGGGTCAGCAGCATGGTGGCTGCCAGTTTGGCCCGCCGATCATCCTCGTTATCTTTCCAGCGGGTGACGGTACGTGGGTTGTCGTGATTGTTCAGCACATAATTTGGCCACACCATTTTACCGGCCACCCGGTCCCATTCTTTGATGGCTTTCAGGTAACTTTGTGAATCCCATTTGCTTTCCAACATCGTAAAGTTAAAGGCTGCGTGCAGCCGGTCGTCACCGCTGTAAAAGGCGGCTTTTTCCGGTGTGGCATAGAAAGTTTCACCGACTGAGTAGCGTTCTGCATAGCGATCCATCAATTTACGAAACTGCTGTAACACCGGGATCATTTCAGGCTGGTCACCATCATAAATGTGATCCTGGCGTTCATAACCTCTCAATCCCCATTTGGTGCTCGGATTATCAGGCAGGTCTGGATGTTTGAAGTAAGCATTGAACACATCCAGCCGGAATCCATCTGTTCCGCGATCCAGCCAGAATTTCAACACTGCCAGGATGGCTTTCTGCACCTTTGGATTACGCCAGTTGAGATCGGGTTGCTTCTCATGGAAGAGGTGAAGGTAATACTGTCCGGTAGCCGGATCGAACTTCCAGGCTTTTCCACCGAAAATGGAATACCAGTTATTGGGCTCGTGTCCTCGTGGGGAGGGGTCACGCCAGATGTACCAGTCGCGATATGGATTGTCGCGTGACTTGCGTGATTCGATAAACCAGGGATGCTCATCCGATGTGTGATTCAGTACCAGGTCCATGATCACACGAATCTTACGCTTGTGGGCTGCCCGGATCAAATTATCGTAATCTTTCAGGCTCCCGAAAACCGGGTCGATATCGACATAATTGCTGACATCGTAGCCGAAATCCGCTTGAGGGGATGGGTAAACCGGTGAAAGCCAGATGGCATCCACACCCAGATCATGCAGGTAATCCAGTCGGGCGGTGATACCGGGCAGGTCGCCGATTCCATCCTGATTGCTGTCTGAGAAGGAGCGCGGGTAAATTTGATATATGATGCCATCTTTCCACCATAAAAACTTGTCTTCCATGAGTTCTCCAATGATGATCTGATATTCCCTTGTAAATATACTACAGGACTTTCGGAAACCTTTCAACGAACGTGAAGTTGTTGCAACAGGTTGTCAGCTTCCAGATTACCCAAAGACGCCGCTTTGATCAATTCCTGCACCGCTTTGGCATTTTCACTGCGTTGAAATAACACCAAAGCCAGGTGCAAGTGAGCTTCAGCGTAGCGCGGGTTCAGGTTGATGGCTTTCCGCAGATAATCCTCTGCACTGGTCAGATCGGCAGAGGTCATGGCGGCTTGTGCTGCCAGGTCCAATGACCGTGGATCGTCAGGTGATAACAGCACGGCTTTGCTGGCTGCTGGAATTCCGACCGATTGGACCTCGATCTGGTATGCCAGGCTGAATTCCGCCAGCGCCTGCCAGGCCGCGGCATTCTGTGGTTGCAGACGGGTCGCTTTTTGATAATCCAGCAGCGCCAGATCAGTCTGGCCCAGCAGGGTGTGCGCTTCTCCGATCGATATCAGCCACTGGGGGTTAGCCGGTTCCAATTCGGCGATCCGTTCCAGATGGGTGAGAGCTGCTTGCGGATTTCCCTGATGCATAAGCGCCAGCGCACTCAGCGCCCGAGCCAGAACCGAATCTGGATTCAGAGATAAGGCATGATTAAATTCTTCCGTACCATCTTCACCCAGATGCTGTTGGGCTTCTCCCAACCATGCATGTGCTTCGGCATATTCCGGATTTAACGCCACTGCGCTTGAAAATGCATATTGTGCCAATTCCCACTCCCCCAGGCTGCCATAAGCGCGCCCGATCTCCAGCGCTTGATATGCCGGGTCATCGCTTAACTGAGCCAGGTTAATGGCAGATTGCATGACGCGGTAATTCATCTCCATCTCAGGAGATAAGGTGATTGCTTTTTGTAATATGCTTAACGCTTCTGCCGGGTCGATCAGTGCCAGATACAAGCCGTATGCGTAAATTGCATGTGGATCCGTGTTTTTTTGGTCAACCCAATGGCTGACAACCTGGAATGCCTGATCATGCCGACCCAACCGCAGCCAGGCTTTGGCAAGCAGGATATGGGTGCCAGCAGGTGCCGTGTCTGTTCCAGTATGCGGTGAGAGAAGTTCCACCGTATCCTGAAAACGCCCCAGTTCCATCAGACACTCAGCATATGGGATAAAGCTATCAGAAGCCAACCGGCTATTCTTTTCAACTTGCATGAATTCAAAAACGGATTGTTCACAATAGCCATTGCGGTGATCGAGGATGGCCATGCGTTCCCACAGGGCAGCGTTTTGGGGTTGCTGACTCAGGAAACGCGCCAGTAACTGCCACTCGGTCAGATCTGCACCGCTTGCCCGCGCATTCTGGACAGCAATGATATCCGCAGTCGAGGGGAATGTTCCGCGATTGGGTGTGATGGCCAGAAGAAAAGCCAGCGCCACCGCGATCAGGACTGCTTGTGGATAATTGGGTCGGGGAGGCATTTGATAGGATTATAACAAGAAGACCACCCCGACCCGTCTCCATCATCAGGACATTTCGAGGTATCTTTTAATTTCCCAATCCGTCACGGCGATTCGGTAGGCTTCCCATTCGTGCTGACGGGACCGCAGGAAAGCATCCTTCATTACACTGCCCAGCGCGGAGCAGACAATTTCATCTTTTTCCATATCGGCCATGGCCTCCATCAATGATCCAGGTAAAGAAATGATATTGTGTGATGCGCGTTCAGCCGCGTCCATTTCATAGACATTGATATCGTTGAGCGGTTCTGTCAGGGGATAGTGGTGATCGATGCCATCCAGCCCGGCAGCCAGCATCACCAAAAAAGCCAGGTAGGGATTGCTGGACGGATCGGGGCAGCGCAGCTCGGCCCGTACAGCCTTGTCCTTGCCGGGCGGCGCGAAGGGAATGCGGATCAGGGCGGACCGGTTGACCTGCGCCCAGCCGATGTAGACCGGAGCCTCGTAACCGGGCACCAATCGCTTATAGGAGTTGACTGTGGGTGCCAGGACGGCTGTCATGCCACGTGCGTGATTGAGCTGGCCGGCGATAAAGTCACGTCCCAGCTTCGACAACCGAAAAGGATCATCCGCGTCATGGAAACAATTATTGCCATTCAGGTCTGACAGGGATTGGTGGCAGTGCATGCCCGAGCCGTTTATACCGAAAACCGGTTTTGGCATGAAAGAGGCTACCAGTCCATGCCGGTCAGCGATGGCCTTGACTGTGGTTTTCATGGTGACCACATTGTCAGCGGTGCGCAGGGCATTGGTGAACTCAAAATCGATCTCGTGCTGACCGAGCGCCACCTCATGATGTCCAACCTCGACCTCCAGTCCCATACTGCGCAACGCATGCATCAGTTCGGTACGCACCCGTACGGCCTCATCGTTTGGAGAGAAGTCGAAGTAACTGCCAACGTCGTGTGGAACGGGGTGAGTGCTGCCGTTATCATTACGCCGGAAGAGGAAGAACTCCGGCTCTGTACCGACATTGTAGATGTAACCACGTTTTTTTAGAGCTGCCAGGCTTTTACGCAGCATCCCGCGTGGATCACCTTCGAAGGGTTTCCCGTCGGGTGTGTAAATGTCACAGAAGAAGCGAGCCCGGCGCATTTCCTCGGGCGACCAGGGCAGGATGGCATAGGAATCAGGATCGATGCGCAGGTGCATGTCGCTTTCCTGGATACGCGAGAAACCTTCAACCGACGAGCCATCAAACCAGATCCCGTCATCCAGGGCAATTTCGAGCCGTTCGATGGGGGCATCCACACTCTTGACCACGCCGTTGATATCAACGAACTGGTAGGATATATATTTAACCCCGTCTTCTTTTACTCTCTTGAGAATATCTTGATGATCCATTTTTCTCTCCGTAATTAAATTAAGCACAGGTATGCCTGGGCATACCTGTGTATGTTAACAACTGGCTGCCCTTCCTTATAATAAAGAGGGTTTTCCTCATCACTGTTACGTTCTTGTCGCACTCGTCGCCGGGTGTTTTTCGTTCGCCACTTGTTGGAAGGGTGGTGGAAGCCTGTGATCAGGCTTCAGAGGCATCCGCTGATCGATCGATTTTTCCCGTTGCCGGGTTAGCATCCTCTTCGCAAAGGAGAACCTCTTCCTCGTCATCTCACCAGGTGAGATGCAGCCGCCGTATCCCTGTTATTCAGTTGTGTGTCAACCCCCGTAAATGAGTACCCCACCATGCCGTGTGTAACGAAGTTTTGAACCTGCTTTCGCAGGTGTGGTTCGCCTCGTAAACGCCGCCTTGGCGCTGGCCTATCGCGTTGCTTACGTAAGAAGGAACCACTTTTAGATCTTGTTGGCTCAAAACCGAAAGCGTTACATCACGCACACGGTAGGGCCATTTCCTTATATCACATTTTACCAAACATGAGTAGGAGGTCTGGGTACTATTCAGGTACTATTTTACGAATTTCCAAAATAGTAATCCTGCCAGCAGGCTCAACCCCGCACCGAAGAAAAACGGGGCGGGTGCACCGAAACCGGTCCAGGTTCCGACACCCTGCCACAACAAACCGGCAATGGCTGAAGCCGGCAGGGCGCTCAATCCGACCGCCATGGCATACAGTCCATAGGCCGTACCGCGTTTTTCATCCGGGACGAGATCAGCGATCAGGGCTTTTCCAGTACCCTCGGTGAAAGCATAAAAAATACCGTACAGGCCATAGAATGCCCAGATACCGGCACCGGTTTTGGATAGGGCAAAACCAAAGTAGATCAATGCATACAACAGCCATCCGAATAAGATCATGCGGTGGCGGCCGATCTTGTCTGAGAGAATTCCAAGTGGGGTGGAAAGCAGCGAGTAGATGAAATTAAAAGTCAGGAGCATACCCATTACCTGTAGGAGAGACAGGCCGCGCTCCTGACCGCGCAGGACGATGAAAGAGTCGGAGGAGTTCCCGAGTGTGAACAGGATGGTAACACCCAGGTAGATGAGGAAACGCTTATCCATGCCCTTGAGAGACAGTGAGGGTTTGGTGGCGCCACCTTTCGGCTTGATGTCCTTCGCACCGATGGCCAGAATTAAAACCGCCAACACAGATGGGATGATGCTGACCAGAACCAAAGTCTGGAAAGTGGGGCGGGTCAGAACAGCTGAGTTCTTCTGTGTAAAAGCAATGATCAACATTGCAACCAGAATACCGATGAAGGCCCCCGCCGTGTCGCCGGCTCGTTGAACGCCGAAGGCCATTCCGCGCTTTTCAGGATCGGTCGAGCCGGCCAGCAACGCATCCCGAGGAGCTGTTCGAATACCCTTGCCAACCCGATCGGTGAAGCGTATGCCCAACACGGCTCCCCAGGTTGTGGCCAGATAGTAAAAAGGTTTGGCGATGGTCGACAATCCATACCCTAACACGGCCAGCCACTTGCGTTGGTGCATGCGGTCGGAGATGTATCCGGCGAAGATCTTGGTGATGCTGGCGGTTGACTCGGCGATGCCATCGATCAGGCCGATCAATGACGTGCGCACTCCCAGCACGTTATACAGGAACAGTGGGATGATATTGGCCAGCATCTCGGATGAGATATCGGTCAACATGGAGGTGAAGGTCATCACCCACACATTACGGTGTAATTTGTTTTTGGGCGCTGATTTTTGATCCATGGGCACTCCTGTCAAGAAGTACCATTATATCGCTGAAGGAGAGAAAGTTGACCCTGACGGGGTGATCGAAGGCGGTATGTTAAAATAAACGGACAGTCATTCCATGAGTGTTAGATCAGCTATTCCCCTTTTTATTATTTTAATAGCCAGCCTGGCTTGCTCTCTGCCTGGTTTGGCTTGGTTGCCGTTCCTGTCATCTGATCCGGTTAATGTACCGGGAACCATCTATTACGATGATTTCTCCAATCCCAATACAGGCTGGTATACCCAGTACACGGATGACCATTCCGTGCTGTATGATTGGGGTGGATTGCGTTTCCGCATCAACCGCAGCCACTTTGATATGTGGTCCTACCCGGATGGGATATATGCAGATGCGATCATCTGGGTCGAAGCGGCCAAACTGGAAGGAACGGATGACAACACATTTGGTTTGCTTTGTCGTATTCAGAATGATGGGGATTTTTATGCTTTTTTGATCAGCAGTGATGGCTACGCTGGTGTAGCCCGTCGGCGGTCTGGCGAATATCATGTGTTGAGCGATGACAACATGACATACAGTGAATTGGTTGCTTCCCCGACAGGCCTTTTCAGGCTGCGGGCTGTGTGTGAGGGTAGTGAATTGGACTTCTTTGTTAATGACCTGCTGGTTGCCAGCGCCATTGATGATGGGTTGATATCTGGCAAAGTTGGAGTTCTGGCGGGCACCTATGCCCAGGCCGGCGTGGATATCTTCTTTGATAATTTCATTGTAACCGTACCATGAATGTCTATCTGGATATGGTTGGCTGCCGCCTGAATCAGGCGGAACTTGAGTCAATAGCGCGGCATTTACGGACTGCCGGCCATTGCCTGGTGTCAACAGCCGGTCACGCAGAGTTGGTCATCATCAACACCTGCACTGTGACAGGTGAGGCAGCATCAGACTCGCGTCAGAAGATCCGCCAGGCTGCCCGTGCAGGTGCGCAGGTGGTGGTCACCGGCTGTTGGTCCGAACTCGAACCAGATGCAGCTGCCGCATTCCCTGGTGTCAGCCATGTTATTCCCAACGCGTTTAAAGATCAGCTGGTCGGAATGATTTTGGGTGACACTGGAACTGTAAGACCTGCTATGGGACGTATCCCGCTGACTGGCAACCGCCAACGAACCCGTGCTTTTATCAAGGTGCAGGATGGTTGTGATAATCATTGCACTTTTTGTGTAACACGCCTGGCCCGCGGCCGCAGCATTTCCCGCCCAATTGGCGATATCATCGATGATATCCGCCATGCCATTGCTGGCGGTGCCAGAGAGGCCGTACTGACTGGTGTTCAGATCGGTTCATGGGGACGTGAATGGGATCCGGCAGCAAAGTTGTCAACCCTTCTTGAAGTGATCCTGGCTGAGACCGACATCCCGCGTTTGAGGATCAGCTCAATCGAACCCTGGGAAGTGGATGATGCTTTAATTGCCATGTGGCAGGAACCCCGCTTGTGCCGGCATATTCACCTGCCGTTGCAATCCGGATCAGCATCACTTCTCAAACGCATGGCACGCAGAACCGATCCTGCAATGTATGGCAAACTGGTTGAGAAGATACGAAAAAGCATTCCAGGCGTATCGATCACCACCGATGTGATCGTCGGATTCCCGGGTGAGTGTGAAAAGGAATTTGATGAGACGCGTAATTTCATTACAACTACAGGGTTCTCAGGCGGCCATGTTTTTCTTTTCTCAGGGCGACCGGGGACTGCCGCGGTGAACTATCCCGACCAGGTTCCACATGTCATACGACGTATCCGCAGCAAGGCATTACGAGACATATTTGACAACCAGGCGGCAGCTTTCCAGAAGGATTTCATCGGTCAGCAGCTGGATGTGTTGTGGGAGCGTTCCATTAATACCTCGTCAGGTTGGATCTCTGCCGGGTTGAGTGATAATTATTTGAAGGTAACTGCCGCTACGGCTGGCAACTGCATGAATACCATCTCACCAGTAATGATTCAGAGGATTGAGAACAGCAGGTTGATTGGAGAGATTGCGAAGAATGAATAAAAATACCATACGGTTACGCAACCAACCGGTAAAATTGCCGGTCTTCATGCCGGATGCCACTTTAGGCATTGTGCGTTCGGTGGATGCTGCTGATCTCGAAGATTGTCATATCCAGGCGGTGGTGATGAACACTTATCACCTGATGCAACGACCCGGCTCGACCACCATCGATTCATTGGGCGGCCTGCATGATATGTGCGGTTGGCAGCGACCCATCGTGACCGATTCGGGTGGATTTCAAGCGTATTCATTGATCCAGGAAAATCCCAAGTTTGGTTCGATTACTGAGAAAGGCATCCACTTCAGACCAGAGGGCACTGCGCGTAAATTCCTCTTAACACCGGAGAAGTGCATCCAGCTTCAGTTTGGATATGGCTCAGATGTGATCATCTGTCTCGACCAGTGTACCCATGTGGATGCCCCCCTGGACCAGCAGCAACAGGCTGTCGAGCGTACGGTACGCTGGGCAGGGCAGTGTAAAGCCGAGTACTTAAATCAACTCGAACATGCCAAGATTCGCGGGGATGCACGCCCCAAACTCTTCGCGGTCATCCAGGGCGGTGGTTATCGTGATCTGCGTAAGGCTTGTGCTGAGCAACTGTTGGAGATCGGATTTGACGGGTTTGGCTTTGGTGGCTGGCCGCTGGACAAACAGGGTGTGTTACTCGATGAAATACTCGCCTATACACGCAGCCTGATTCCATCGGATTATCCGATGCATGCGTTGGGCGTGGGACATCCCCGGAATGTTGTGGCCTGCCATGACCTGGGATATGCATTATTCGACAGCGCCATGCCGACCCGGGATGCGCGCCATGGGCGTCTCTATCGTTATAACCAGCCTGACGGGGACCCTGGTGCTGGATTGATGGGTGACTGGATGCGATACATCTATATTGATGATAAGAAGCATATCAAGTTGGATAAACCCATATCGGATGGGTGTGATTGCCTTTGTTGCCGGCGCTATTCGCTGGGTTTTTTGCACCACCTTTTTAAGATCAACGATCATCTTTTTTATCGGTTGGCGACGATGCACAACCTGCGGTTTATGAGTCAACTGGAAGAACGACTCAGACTTCGCGCAATTGGATAGGAAAATGGAAACAGCGGATATCGAAGGCCAGCTTGACAAATTGGAGGAGCAAGTCCGCCGGGGTGATCGCTACCGTGATGTTCAGGACGACTTGATCAGAGGTATCGGTCGCCGGGAATTACTAAAACGGCGAAATCTGCGTGAGGCGGTCAAGGCCACCCGCTCCAAACTGCACCAGGTGGGTGGTGCATACCTGCCTGCTCCGCCGGATTATGCCGACTGGGTGGCAAGGCTTGAACAACTGCCCACTGACCGTCAGTCACCTGAATTGAAAAAATACTGCCAGGAGGTCATGCAGGTGCATGCCTCTACTCGCGAGCGGCTGCCGATCCTGAAGTACTTTTATGCTGAAACGCTGGAAGGCATTGCGCCCATTCAATCTGTTCTCGATCTGGCATGTGGTTTGAATCCGCTGGCACTGCCCTGGATGCCACTGGCAGATAATGCCGTGTATTATGCCTGTGATATCTATGCGGGCATGGTGTCATTTATCAGCCGGTTTTTTGCCCACCTGCGGCAGAATGGCCGGGTTTGGGGTTGCGATCTGAGTCATGGACTCCCAGTCGAAAAGGTTCATTTGGCTTTATTGTTGAAAGCCATACCCTGTCTGGAACAGCTGGACAAGGGATTACCCATGCGTTTGCTGGAAGATATCCAGGCACAATATATACTGGTATCTTTCCCGGTAGCCAGCCTGGGCGGTCGCAGCAAGGGCATGCGGGTTAATTATGAAACCCATTTTATGCGGTTGGTGAGCAGCAAATCCTGGCATATCGAAAGGTTCGAGTTCGCCGGTGAAATGGCTTTTTTGATATCCAAATGATTACATCTGATGAACAGCAGGTCAGGGAATTGATGGATTCGGTGGGAAAAAAGGCCGCCTATCAGACCATGCAAATCCCGGAAGCCACCCTGCGCGACCTGGCGGTCAAGGCATTGGCGCGCCAACCTTCACGACACCTGGCATTAAAAAGCATGCGGCGCAAATTACATCAAATCACCGCTCCTTATCTTGGTGACCCGGATTATGGTCAGGCAACCCATGAAATGCACGCCTTATTTCAAGAGGGTGATCCCGATGCCATACAAAAATTTTGCCGGATGATCATGGCCAGTCATGTTTCCACTCGTGAAAGACTGCTGGTCCTGGATGGCTTCTACCTGCGCTTGTTTGATGAGCATGGTGTGCCGGAATCGATCATCGATCTGGCATGCGGTTTGAATCCATTGAGCCTGCGTTGGATGGGTCTGGGAAAAAAAGCACGTTACCGGGCTTATGACATTCATGCACCGCGGGTGGCATTTCTAAACGCGTTCTTTCAAATGGAAGGTGTGGCTGGCCAGGCATTTATCCAGGATATCCTGGTGAATCCGCCGCTGCATACCGCGGATGCCGCATTCCTGTTTAAAGAAGCACACCGCTTTGAGGAACGTGAGACCGGATGTAATCGGGACTTGTGGCGCGCATTAAAGGTAAAAATTATTTACGTTTCACTCCCACCGCTCAGTATGACCGGTCGCCACGATCTGACTGGAAAAAACCGCAAACTGATCGAGCGCATTATTGCCGGGCAGTCATGGCGGGTAAATGAGATCAACTTCCCCAATGAACAGGTGTTTGTGATAGAGAAATGAAAAACAAAAAAGTGCCTGTTGAGCCGGCAAAAGTCGATCCGGCAGAAATTTTGGAACGCTACCGGGCGCTTGTCCCGGCGGGTACATTTACCTGCATTGCACAAGGGTTGGGTGAACCTTTACCGCCGGCATTACGGGTGAACAGATTACAGGGTATTGATAAGGTCATCTTTTCACGCTGGCAGACCCGTTATGGTTGGGAAGTGCAAACAGTTCCATTCTGCTCATCCGGCTGGCAGGTTTTTTCTGCCGCCACACCACCCAGCCAGACGGTTGAGCATTTGATGGGCGCTTTTTACATACAGGAAGCCTCATCGATGATTCCCCCTGAGATGTTCGATTATGACCCTTCGCATCCTGAGCTGGTACTTGATCTGGCCGCATCCCCGGGTGGTAAAACCACTCATCTTTGTGACAAAATGGGTGACCAGGGACTGGTGATCGCCAACGATGCCAGCCGCTCACGTATCCAGGCACTGCACATTGCGCTGGAACGATGGGGTGCGATCAATGCTGCCGTTACCTGTCAACCGGGCGAGTATTTTGGAACCTGGTTCCCGGGTGTTTTTGACAAGGTCTTGATTGATGCACCCTGCAGTATGGAAGGTTTGCGTACAACTGATTCCCATCCAATGCGCGCTATCAGCAAGCATGAACGTGACAGTCTGGCAAACCGCCAGATACGTCTATTGACCAGCGCGCTTCAAGCTGTGCGTAATGGTGGACAGGTGGTTTATGCCACATGTACACTGGCCCCGGAAGAAGATGAACTGGTACTGCTGGCCATCAAAAAACGCTTTGGTACTGCGGTTGAGATCCTTTCTCCCCATGTGGGTATCCAGGCACCAGCTTTACCGATTTCCCGGACAGCAGAATATCCAGATATTATGCATTCCCTGCGAATCTGGCCACATCTCTATAACACAGCCGGATTCTTTGCAGCTTTGATCCGCAAGAATTCAGCCATCGACGATAAGGCCGATATCCGCCCACCCCGATGGAGTTCGGCACGACGGGGCTGGACGCAGATGAATTCCAAGATGACTGGTGAACTGGCGGGAATCATGTTGGATCAATATGGATTTAACCTGACCGCAGTCGTTGAGCGTCAGAGGCTCACCTTTTGGAAAAGAGACCAGCGCATTCAGGCTATCCCGGAAATATTCCTGACCCGCTTCGCGGACTTCCCGGTCATCTCTGCCGGATTGGAAGTGGGCAGGTTAATCGCCGGGAACCTGCAACCCTCACACGAATGGGCAGCCCGTTTTAACCGCCAATTCAACAGCGGGCAGTTGATCTTGCCGGCTGAACAAACAGACAACTGGATGAAGGGCAACGATGTACAGCTATCCATCCCGGGTGGAAATCACCAGGGGCGGGTGTTATGCTTGATTAATGAGGATGGCCAGTTTTTGGGGCGGTGCAAGGTGCTACCCGGGCGGATTAAGAATCTGCTGCCGCGCCGGCTGGTGGTTTGAGTTCTCCCAATTCATACATGACCAGTGCTGTAATAACCAGGGCAGCTGTTTCCATGCGCAGGATGCGTTGGCCGAGACTGATCGGTTTCCAGTCATGCGCCATTGCCTGATGGGCTTCGATATCACTTAATCCCCCTTCCGGCCCGATCAACACAGCCACAGATGGTATCGTTGTCGTGTTGAGGGATGACAGGCTTTCCTTCAAACCCAGGTTGGTCTCTTTTTCCCAGGCAGCCAGGCAGATGGTGCAATTCTGTTTCCCATGTTCCAATGCCTGTAACAACGGCATCACAGGCAGCAGGTGGGGGATGCTTGTCCGCCCACTTTGTTCTGCCGCTTCCCGAAGAATACCCTCCCAACGTTCGGTTTTATGGGTGGTACTGTCAGTTTCTCTCACCAGACTCCGGCTGGTGATGACCGGTATGAATGAGTTCACCCCCAGTTCGGTGCCTTTTTGAAGAATCCATTCGAACTTCATGCGTTGGGTCATGGCGATATACAGCGATATGCGGATCTGTGGTTCGCTAAAAGCTTCTGTTTCAGCAATGATCTCGCCTTCCACTCGCTCCCTTTCGACCAATGTCAACCGTACCAAACGCTCGATCGGATTGCCATCCAGGACGGTGATGACCGTACCGGGGGTTAACCGTAATACCAGTTTGATTTGACGCGCGGTCTCACCTTGAAGGCGGACGAATGGGGGCTGGATACAAGCTGCCGGAATGAAAAACCGATGCATGATTAAATAACTGCTATACTTTGGTTGAGATTCATGGTAATTATACACACAGAGGACTAATCACTCATCATGACTGCCAGGTTAGAAAACCGCCCATACCGTTTTTTGGATATCATCATGGCCTTGTTTGTCACCGTGTTGATCGTCAGTAACATTTCCTCTTCCGCCAAAATCATTGATTGGGGATTCTCCATCGCCGGTATCCCGATGGCATTTGATGCCGGGACGTTGCTTTTCCCGGTCAGCTACATCTTTGGCGACATCCTGACCGAGGTATATGGTTTTCGTCGGTCAAGGCGGGTGATCTGGATGGGATTCTTCTGTCTGGCTGTCTCTTCCCTGGTATTGTGGATTGTGAAGATCCTCCCGGGCGAAGCCACCTGGCAGACCTATGCCGGACAGGATGCTTTTGAGGCCATCCTGGGAGGTATGAGCAGTGGTGGTATCGTGCTCGCCAGCCTGCTGGCTTATTTGATTGGTGAGTTCAGCAACTCGGTTTTACTGGCGAAAATGAAAGTGGCCACCCGGGGGTCATGGTTGTGGACTCGCACCATTGGTTCAACCCTGGTGGGTGAGGGTATAGATACACTGGCTTTTATTGCCATCGCATCATTATTTGGTGTTTTCCCGTGGGAGTTATTCTGGACACTGGTCATCACAAATTACCTGTTTAAAGTGGGGATTGAAACACTCATGACCCCGCTGACGTATCTGGTTGTTGATCGTCTTAAACGAAGTGAAAAAGAAGACTATTACGATACCAACACCAACTTTTCCCCCTTCGCCCGATCTTGAGTCACTGATCTGATTTACCGGCAATGACCACTGTGTATTCGCCACGGATGTTCTCGTCTGCAAATGCTTGATTGAGTTGCAACAAGCTGCCGCGCCTGGTGCTCTCGAACAGCTTGGTCAGGTCGTTGGATATGGAAGCCTGCCGGTCACCGAAAACGTCCAGGGCATCTGCCAGAAAGGCTTTCAACCGGTATGGGCTTTCATAATAAACCAACGTGTGGGGACTTTCCACATCGGCGGCCAGAAAATTTCGGCGCGCACCGGGTTTATGTGGTGGAAAACCCCGAAAGGTGAAACTGTGAAGCGGCAAACCTGAGAGGGTGGCCGCCAAAATCACCGCAGCAGCTCCGGGCACCCCTGTTATTTCCAATCCACGATCTGCAGCAGCCTTAACCAATAAATAGCCTGGATCTGAAATGCCTGGCGTTCCAGCATTGGTCACCAATGCGATGTTCTGGCCTTCCTCCAGAAGCATGATCAGCTTTCCGACTGTTCTCTGCTCGTTATAAGCATGGAATGAGACCTGAGGTTTGTGTATCTCAAAATGTTTTAAGAGAAATCCGGTTTTTCGAGTGTCCTCGCTGGCGATCAAGTCCACTGATTTCAGGACTTCGAGCGCTCTCAAGCTGATATCCTGCAGGTTTCCGATGGGCGTAGCGACCAGATACAACATGGGTTAATCAACAGCAAACAATGCCCAGATCAACCACAACCAGGCCATGACCAGACAGATAAAGAATCGGACGACCATGGCGGTCATACAACCAACTGACATGCCGCCCATGGAATTAAAGGCTTTCTTAAGATCGCGAATGCGGATGGCTTCCACAATGAAAAGTGCGACCAGAGATGCCAGCAAGCCGACCAGCGGGGAGGCGATGAAACTGACCACGACCATGGTTAAGAAACTGACTGCAATGGCGATCCAGCTGGTGCCTTTTTGTCGTGCACCAGCACCCATCATTAAGTTATCGATCAGGTTTCCGGCTATCAGTAGAATGGTGATTACAGTGAAGATGACCCCGCTGCCCCAGTTAAACCCATGTATCAACCCATAGCCCAGTATTGCCAGCCAGGTTATTGTTACGGCCGGAAAAAAGGGGATAAAATTTCCGAGTATCCCGATCAAAATGCCGATTACGACAATGGTGTCGAGAGATCCTTCCAAGATTGGATTCATGGTTCTCTCCTGATGACCTCGATCCCCCCCATCCAGGGTTTTAAGACATCTGGAACCTTGACACTGCCATCCTGCTCCTGGTAATTTTCAATGATGGCGATCATGATTCGAGGTAAAGCCAGTCCCGAGCCATTGAGTGTGTGAACGAAACGCGGTTTACTGCCATCTGCAGGGCGGTAACGAATATTGGCACGGCGAGCCTGGAAGTCGCCCACATTCGATACAGAACTTACCTCCAACCATTCCCCACAACCGGGCGCCCAAACCTCGATATCGAATGTGCGTTGTGATGCAAAACTCAGGTCGCCTGTGCACTGTGCCACCACCCGGTAGGTCAGGCCCAATCCGGCCGCGGTATCCTCAGCATCTTTCAACAAGGCCTCATGTTCGGCGGTTGAGTTGTCTGGCAGGCAGTACTTGTACATCTCGACCTTGTCAAACTGATGACCACGTTTAATTCCCCGTACATCTTTGCCCGCACTCATTTTCTCCCGCCGCCAACAAGGCGTATAGGCTGTATATTTTATTGGAAGCGAGGCTTCCTCAAGAATTTCATCGGAATGCAAGCCGGTCAAAGGCACTTCAGCGGTGGGCACGAACCAGAAATCCTCCTCCGCATCGTGATACAGGTTGTCGATGAACTTGGGCAGCTGCCCGGCAGCATACAGAATGTCTGAACGAAGCATAAAGGGTAGATATTTTTCGGTGTATCCCTGACGGATATGAAGGTCAAGCATCCAGGAGATGATGGCGCGCTGCAAACGAGCACCTGCGCCGCTCAACACGTAAAACCGTGTCCCCGATAACTTAGTGCCCTGATCGAAGTTGATCAGTCCCAGCTCGGGTCCCAATTCCCAATGGGGCTTTGGGGTGAAGTTATACTCTGATTTCTTGCCAACAGTCTTTACCACTTGATTGTCCTGCTCACCAGCGCCGATCGGGACAGACGGATCGGGGATATTCGGCAGGCTGGAAAGGTTCTTATGCAATTGCTCATCAACCTGTCGGAGTTGTTCATCCAACCCGGTAATGGCATCTCCTACAGCGCGCATGGCATCGATCTTAGATTGGCGGGCAGCAGCATCCTTCATCTGGCTGATCTCTTTGGAAACGGCATTGCGCTTCGCTTTCTGTTTCTCACTTTCGGTCAGCAGTTTGCGGCGTTCCACATCCAGTTTAAGGATCAAGTCCACGATGGCAGGCTCTTCATTACGCAGTCGCATGGCATCCCGTATGCGATCGGGATCATCTCGTATTAAATTAATATCGAGCATACCAATTCTCCCATGGTATCAAAATAAACGCCCCCTCATCACAACAGGACGAAGGGGGTTCGTGGTGCCACCTGTTTTTACCTGATCAACTCAGGCCTCAAACTGGCGATAACGGTTGCCACCGGCATCCTTATGACATGAGCGATTGTCTCTGCGGATGCGTCCTCCCTTGCGGGAGCCGGAGTGGAATGGGTCATCTGGCCTGCTGGCTCGCACCAAGCGCCAGCTCTCTGTCTGGTTGCACAACCTGTATCTCCGGGCGAGGAATACCTGTATTATACAGAGTCGATGCAGTGCGTCAAGAGTGTCCTTTAGGCGGTCTTATCCTCCCATTTTTTTATCGCGTCATGCAGGAGTTGTTTAACGTCATCTTCCGGTACATCCTCAATATTCTCATATCGTTGCTTGTCGATCCAAACGCTGATAGTGTGTGCTGGTGTCTCAACCAATTTTAATCCCCGCTCCACAAGCGGTGTGGAAGATATCATATCCTGGAGTATTTCATCAATTTCACCCACGATACTTAGTGGTTTGATGATTTCGGGAATGATCTGCTTGATTGCCTTCTTATCCATGATAACAGGCGCCTCCACAGAGATGGCTTCTGGTTGAGCTGTCTGTATCGGGGGTTTCCGGCCAGGTGGCTGGGTTACAGAAGCTGGTGCTGTGTATTCAGGTGTAAGATCCTGGCCACCCAGGAATCGTTTGAGTTGACCATAACAGGTTTCCAAACGCGCAAGCTGATCAGATCGCATCTGGTCTGATCTGGAAAAAGTTGATCCATCCAGGTCAACGACCAGACGCCCATTCTTCCGGTCATGCCACAGCAGGATATTGTCTATTCCACGGGTTGTTCCTTCAGGGGGTGATGATGATCGCTTGGATGAATCTCCACGAAGTGCATTGATCATAAACCCAAGTAATAAACCAATGACGATCCCGGCGCCTGCGATAATGATAGCAAAGCTTGTGTCCATCTGAGTCGCTCCTGTATCAAGACGGCTTCATTTTCTCCTATTATGCATCCAAATTCGGATTTTGACGAATGAATTCCTCGGTCAATGCTATCCATTCAGCAATATCTAAAGTCTGTGCTCGACGGGTGGGGTCGATACCAGCTGACTTGAAAAGATGTTCGCACGCCGGCTGGGTCAGGTGCATCCCGGCTGCAATCGTGTTCCGCAGCATTTTACGTTTCTGGCTGAATCCGGCTTTAACAATACGAAAGAAGTGGTCAGTATGTTCCTTCGGGATGAGTGGGGATGGGTGTGTGTGGATTAATACCACCGCTGAATCAACCTTGGGCATCGGATAAAAAGCCCCCGCCGGGATATTCATCGACAGTTGCGGCTCACCATAAATCCTGACACTTACTGCCAACACACTTAATTCTCCCGGCTTGGCGCAAATACGCAGAGCGACCTCCTTTTGTACGGTCAGTGCCAGGCGGATTGGTTTCTGCCTGGTCTCCAGCAACTTGCGAATAACCGCAGAGGTGATGTAGTAAGGTAAGTTGGCTACCACTAGATATCCAACGCTACCCATCAGGGTATCCAGGTCCAGCTTCAGAACATTTGCGTGAACGATTTCGAGATTTGGATGGCTTGCGGCCAATTGTTCCAGAAGGGGAAGGAAACGGTCATCGAGTTCAATGGCAACAACCCGTCCGCCGCAGGCAACCAGACCACGGGTCATATTGCCCGGGCCGGCGCCGATCTCAAGCACTGGCGTCCGGGATGATATGCCAGCCAATTCAATGATGCGGTGGATGATGTTCTCATCGAATATGAAGTTTTGCCCCAGGCTCTTCTTTGGTTGGATACCATGCTGGCGCAGCAGGTCTGGGAAATTGGACTTATTGGAATTCATGGCAAAATCCATGGGATATTGGCAGGTACGGGGGTTAGAAAGTAGATGGTGACATTTGAGTGCCACGCCACATAATCAGCATCACTGTACGCCAGATCGATCCAATGCTTGCCCGCGATACCGCCACCGATATCGGCAATGATCGCGCTGCCATAACCCGGTATATAAATTTGCTGACCATTCATCTGATCATACCAGCTGCGAATAACCCCGACCACCCCTTGCTCAACTTTCATGCCGTTTGCGGTTCTATCAAGGCATTCATTCACGCCTGATCTGCATGGCGAGTAGGATGTGGCATAAACTGTTACGCTGCGCCAGTACTCAAGGTTTAATCCATCAACCTGGGCAGTTCGGATAACAACCTTTGTGCCATATCCGATGATTTGTGGACGGGGTTCCCGGGCAATCCATTCTGACTCGGCCTGGCGTGAGACTTCCTCTCCATCTTCGTAGCGTATCCTGATTTGTTGGATCTTCAGCCCGTATTCGCCAGAATCAATCACTGTCTGATGGTCCAGTTCTGTATTCGCATCCGCCTGATATTCGATCGAGTTGGGAATGGGCGTTTGGTTCAGCAATACTTCCTCGCGAACACGTATCAGTTTGATAATCCCATTGGCAGGTACCAGCTGGTCTTCTGCCGGATCACAATAGTCCAATCCTTGCAGGCTTAAACCGGCATCAAGCAGGACATTCCCCACTGTTGATGCGCTTGAACGAATGATCTTGTGAACCCCACTGTCTATAACGGTCAATTCGCGACCGTGCTGATGGAAGACCGTAATCGGTTTGTCCAGAGGTGTATTGAAGGGCGGATCGAGTGCATCACCGGGCTTTACTTGGATGCCCTGCTCCCACAGCGCTGCACCGACCGTCAAGGCCGATGAGTAGAAATCCATGGAAAAACCGCCGTTGCTGTAATGCAGAGGAACAGCTTGGCGGTACTGCAGGGTATGCCGGCTGGCGGGGGGCAGTAATGTGTCCAGTGAAGCGGGTTGACCATCAGCCGCCAGGGAGTCAAATGGATAGAGGGGTATATCGGCCAGCAGGAGAAGATTGGCTGGACGGCGTTCGGTCGAGGAGATGGTGGTTAACTCATCACCATTGAAGATATCCACATCCGCGCTGGTGATCAGGCTGATGTGACGCGTGAAGAGCATTGGCAGCCAGGCAGGTGGTTTCAACTGATCATCGGGTCTGATTTCCATCCCCAGGTGATTGAGGAGTGATCCGGCGGTTATTCCATAAGCAGGTGTGTCAGTGGTTACACCATCAATCGTCAGTGTCACCGGTTGCAGGAGCATAAGCGCACAGAACAACACCCCGAGCAGGGTGGAACCGATCGCTGAACAAAGAAGCGTTTTCGTATTCAAGGTATGAATAAGAGAATTTTACCCCAGCGTGAGGCTGGTAAGTAAGTCTGCTAAAAATGAAAACACCCCACCCGGGGTGTTTGATCGAGAGGAGTGCCGAGAGACAGGATCGAACTGTCGACACCGCAATTTTCAGTCGCGTGCTCTACCAACTGAGCTATCTCGGCGGGTCTGCTGATTTTACCATAGCGGTTGGGAGTGTCAAGAAAATGTATGAAATCAGTGCATGGAAGAATGTGGGCTGTTCCCTGATTAAGGAAATATAGGTGTGCTGATGATAAAATGAGGTCATATCGAATGTTTTGGTGGGATTGTCTCGTTTGTTGGGGTGATAAATGTCCTGTAATTGGTGAAAGGACCCGATTTCCTTTGACAATCTACACCACGAACGCTAAAATGAGAGCATCTGGATAGATAAATACGAGAACAAGCGGTGTATATGTGAGCAGATGGGCAGGTAAATTCGTTATTGGTCTGACCGGCAACATTGCCACCGGAAAAAGTGTTGTTCGGCGCATGCTTGAGCACCTGGGCGCGTATGGTATTAATGCCGATGCCCTGACTCACCGTGTCTTGTCGCGAGGCGCACCCGGATATTCACCCGTGGTGGAGTTATTTGGTAAGCGAATCCTCAATTCAGAAGGTGAGATCGATCGGCAAAAGCTTGGCAAGGTGGTGTTCCATGACCCGAATGCACTCACTGACTTGGAATCGATCGTACACCCTTTCATCCTGCAAGCGATTGATCTGCTGATTAAACGAGCACATCAAAAAGTGGTCGCGATCGAGGCTATTAAGTTGATTGAGAGCGGTTTGTCAGACTGGTGTGATTCTGTGTGGGTAACGACCATCTCGCCCGAATTGCAATATGAGCGTCTTACAAAGAAGCGCATGTTTAATCCCACAGATGCCCAGGAACGGATTTCAGCACAGAGTTCCCAGGCTGAAAAGATCAAGGTGGCTGATATCGTTATAAATAATGCCGGCAGTTTTGAAGATACCTGGACTCAGGTGATGGGGGGCTGGAAGCGCATCGTTACTGAAGAATGGGAGCCGCCATCTGTGCCGGTTGTAACCAAGCCGGTCTCAGCGCGGGAGGAATTTACTGTTGAACACGGACGGCCTTCTTCTGCCAGCGAGATCGCCGCCATGATCACACGTGTAGCCCGGGATGGTTTTCCGCGTACACGGGAAGATATTATGGAAGCCTTTGGCGAAAAAGCGCTTATCCTTCTGCGTCGTAATGGGCAGATCGTTGGTGTGGCCGGATGGCAGGTGGAGAATCTGGTTTCACGAACGACTGAATTGCACTTGCAAAGCGACATTCCTTTTGAAAAAAGTTTGCCCATGCTTGTCAAGGAAATAGAAGGTTCTTCCAAGGAACTGCAGTGTGAGGTCTCGTTGATCTTTGTACCGACTGGTCTCGAAGTTGAACCACAGATATGGGAAAAGCTTGGCTATGTAATGCAAGTGCCTGAAAAACTTGACAGTTATGACTGGCAGCAGGCAGCATTGGAATCCATGCCGGCAAAAGCCACCCTGTATTTTCGCCAATTGCGGAATGAACGAGTCCTGAGACCCATCTAGTATGGCTCCGAACATGCAACCGGATCGTTTGTCGACCATCAATTTTCTGGGAATCATCAATGTCTGAAATCCTGAGTAATATCCTTTTCACCTTTCAACGCCTGGACTGGCTCGCAGTATTTGATATGGCGCTTGTCACGCTGATCTTTTTCATGATATTTAAGCTGATCCGTGGCACGCAGGCAGTTATTTTATTGCGAGGGATCCTTTTCGTTATTGTTCTGTTGCTGCTGATGACCAGTCTTTTCAATCTGCCTGCATTTCGATGGCTGGTTCAGTCTGCATTACCGGCGCTATTCCTGGCCATACCTGTCATTTTCGCCCCGGAGATTCGCCGGGGTCTTGAACGCCTGGGCAGGATGGGTTATGCCAGTATTTTCTGGCGTTCATCTAAAAAGCTTTCTCACGACCTCGAACATACCATCCATGAAGTTGCTTTGGCAGCTGACCAGCTGTCAAATCGCAAGCATGGTGCTTTGATCGTCTTGCAACGCAACGACAGCCTGGATGAACAGATACAGACCGGTGTTCGCATGAATGCCGAGGTCACCGAAGAGTTGTTGCTTCAAATTTTTTATCCAAAGACGCCCTTGCATGATGGTGCCGCGATTGTGGTCAACAACCGCATCGTTGCCTCAGCTTGTGTATTGCCACTTTCCACTTCCAGTGAGGTATTAAACAAGATGCGTGACCGGCAAATGGGGCTGCGCCACCGGGCTGGCATTGGGGTGACAGAGGTCAGTGATGCGGTGGTTGTGATCGTCTCGGAGCAAACCGGGCAGATCGCTGTGACCCATGCCGGACGTATGTTACATCGTCTGGACATCGAACGCCTTGAAAATATTTTATCCAGTTTTCTTCGTACTGATCAACCTCAGGCAAAGCTAAGCCGGTTTCAAATTAAACCCAAAAAGCGCAAAACGCCCCGTAAAACCAAAGATCGGAGGGCAGAGTGACGAATTGGTTAAAGAAGTTATTAAAAGATCTACCAACCCTAATTCTCTCCTTCCTTTTATCGGTGGCAGTTTGGATATCAGCAGTAACGGCGGCGGACCCCAATGATACCCGTCAATATCCCCAACCAGTGCCTGTGGAAGTATTGGGTCTTAACCCAGACTTGTCATTGAGTGGAGAAATACCAGACACGGTCAGTGTAACAATGAACGCACCCAGCTCAACCTGGACAAAGATACTTTCCACTCCGAATGTGATCAAAGCATACATTGACCTGTCGGATAAAGTTGAGGGGGATTACGAGATAAAGATCAACATCCAGATAGAAGCCCGCCCTCTTGAGGTAATATTGATTGATCCGGCACTGGCAAGTGTCCACCTTGAATACTCTGCCAACGTTGACATGGCGATAGA
>JAFGXF010000114.1 GCA_016936755.1 Anaerolineaceae bacterium
AATTGAATATTGCTCTAGCGCGATGAAGTGGCCTCTCCCCCGTGCCGGGGGCGAGGGTGAAGAATAACGGCCGGGTGATGCCTTGATTTCGGTGAGACAGATGGTTGACGCGCGTTGCGTCCTGCGGAGCGTCCCCCTGAGCGGTTCCCAGACCTCCCAAAGTACGGGGGCTTAATGGGTCGCGCCACCAGCGGGATGGTAGGATCCGTGCATCGAGTTGGTGTGTGTGCTTTTAAGGAGGTCGTATGTCCATATTTAACCGACTCGATCCTGTCCTGGCTTTACTGTGCCTGGTGCTGGTGGCCTGCAGCCTGCCATTCTTTGGGTCCGCGCCGGTCATGGAAACCGCGTATACAACCTCCACAGAACCGGTCATGACCGATATCACAACCCAACAGATCAGCCAACTGCCGACACGCGAAGTTGTCCTTTCCACGCCCATCGCCAGCCTGGCACAGGCGGTAACCCTCACCAGCCTGAAGATGTTCGATGCCAACAATGGATGGGCGGCAGCCATCGGAGAGTTCGATCAAGTACCACACCTGCTGCGTACCGGCGACAGCGGTATTAGCTGGCAGGAAATGACCCCGGCCGGCATGGCCACCGAAGCCGGTTTTGCGGAATCCACCATCATCTTCACCGCAATGGATCTGGACACCATCTGGACAACCCTGACCAATCGCAGCCCCGCCCCCCAGGCGGATAGTCTGTTCACCTGGCAATCCATCGATGGTGGTGCCACCTGGAGTCGGAGTGATCCACTCCCGGTGACAGATCTGGCAATGGAATTATTCATGCCAGACAACATCGGGTTTTCCGATCGGAACAACGGCTGGCTGCTGGTGCACAACGGTGCTGGCATGAACCATGACTATGTTTCCATTTTCACGACTGCGAATGGCGGGGCCAGCTGGACGCGCGTGGTCGATCCATTCAAGGATAATCTGATGATGTCCTGTTCCAAAACCGGGCTGGTCTTCCTGGATGCCCTGAACGGTTGGGTGACCATCGACTGTCACGGTGTAAAAGCCGGGATTGATTTCTATTCCACGGCAGACGGCGGCCACACCTGGCAGGCAGTTGTGCTGCCCTCACCCGGGGTGGAGCCCAACTACTTCGATAATTTCGATAACGCCTGTGGTCTCGATGGTATCCTGTACTCCCGGGCGAACACCCTGATCGTGTCGCTCACCTGTATGCATTACGGCGTCAGTAACCCGCAGCGCTGGCTGTATACCACACAGAACGATGGTTTCAGCTGGAGTTGGCAATCACTCCCCGGCGGTTACGGAGAAATTTTCCTGCTCAGCCCAACCCAGGCTTGGTTCCTTGGGCATATCAACCAGCAGGATGATGATGCCTCCACGCTGTATTCCTCCATGGATGGCGGTATGAATTGGGGCCAGGTCAAGAACGTCAACTGGGCAGGCACACCCCAGTTCGTGGATCCCAAGAACGGCTGGGTTCTGGCACGAGCCGGGCTGGAAAGCGCATTCGTGCATACCACCGATGGCGGTCGCACCTGGGCTGAGATCAATGCATCCATCCAACCATGAGCAGAAAACGTCTTTTAATTCTGGGTGGTTATGGCAATACTGGGCGTCTGTTGGCCGAATTATTATTGAAATATTCGGATGCGCGCCTGATCCTGGCCGGACGCAGCCTTGAAAAAGCCGAGGCGGTTGCCCTGGCACTTAACGGGAAAGATAAGAACCCGCGTGTCACCCCACTCCGTCTCGACGCTGCCGATCCGTTTACCCTGCGACAAGCCTTCAAGGGTGTTGATATGGTCGTGGTGGCCTCTTCAACCGCGCGTTACACTGAAAATATCGCCAGCGAGGCACTAAAAGTTGGTATCGACTACTTTGATGTGGTCTTTTCAAACAACAAGTCACTCATATTAAAAAAGTTCGAAGAACGTATCAAAAAAACAGGCCTTTGTTTCATTACCGATGGGGGTTTCCACCCCGGGCTGCCGGGCGTCATGGTGCGCCACCTTGGTGCTGAATTCGATCACATGCACACCGCGCGGGTCGGCAGCGTCATCCAAATCGACTGGAAATCGTTCGACCTTTCTGAAACGACCGCCATCGAGATGGTCGAGGAATTCCGCAGTATTGATATGAAATCATTTCGCAACGGACGCTGGGTAAAACCCGGTTTGAAAGGCCCAGAGTATATCCGCATGGACTTTGGCGCTCCGTTTTACCGGCGTTCCTGTGTCTCAATGTACCTGGAAGAAATGGGGAAGCTGCCCACCATCTTTCCAGATCTGGTGGATACCGGGTTTTATGTCGGCAGCTTCAACTGGTTCGTCGACTATGTGGTGATGATGCTGCTTTTCCCGATCCTGTGGCTTTTCCCCAAACTGGGCGTAAAACCCATGTCCAGGTTGATGGTATGGGGTTTGAACACCTTTACCAAACCACCCTTCGGCACATTGCTGCGCTGTGAAGCCAGCGGAGTGAAGAGCGATCATCCACTATCGCTGGCACTGACACTCAGCCACCCGGACGGTTATTACTTCACCGCTGCCCCGGCAGCGGCCTGCCTGTTGCAGTACCTGGATGGCAGCATTCGCAAACCCGGATTGCACACTCAGGCGATCCTAACCAAGCCCCATCGATTGATCAAGGATTTAAAAAAGATGGGCATCGAAATAAAACTGGAAACCAGTCATTAAAGGTGTACTTATGAAAAAAATAGATTTCATCCTTCTGATACTCGCCCTGATCGGCACCATCGTATTGGCACTCGGATATCCCACTCTGGCCTCTGCCCAGCTGCATCCGCAGGAAGAAGACAACAACGGCCTGTGGACCATCAATACATACCGCGAGCAGGCAGGTGTCGCACCGGTGGTTGGTGATCCCATCCTGACCAGCCAGTGTGCTTTACATGCTGCCTACATGGTGGAAAATCGCGAAGCATCACTCACAGAAGATGAGGCAAAGAACGCATATTCAGCCGATGGCAGTCTATGCGCAGGTAATGCACTCATTTACCTGCTGCCCCCCAATCCGCAATCGATCCAGGCCGGTCAGACCGTGGATGCCTGGATGAACAGCCCGACCCACCGTATGTGGCTGCTTTACCCCACCCTGGCAGCGGTCGGTTATGGTTACCAGACCAGCCAGGCTGGCGAAAAATGGGTAACCGGGGCCGCACTGGATGTGCTGTCTGGCATTGACTTCCATGCCGACAGCATATACCCGAACTGGCCGGCGCGTTACCCGGCATCCGGACAAATCGGCCTGCCGGCTGAGAAACTGCCGATCAGCATCTGGTGGCCATATGCAGGTCCAACCCCGGCCATCAACCTGAATCTCACCACACTCACCTCACAGACAGGTGCCAAAGTGGCTGTCACGATCGAGCACGATCCTGCCACTTACGGCGGGCACAAGCACATCACACTCATCCCCAACCAGCCACTGGCGTACGACATCATCTATACCGTGCACGTGGAAGGCGTTTATATGAACGATGCGTTTTCCTACGAGTGGAAGTTCTCCACCGGCACGACCCCGATCCCTATGGAAACACCGGAAGGAGAATGAGGCATGGCATCACTGATGCAAAATGGTTTAATGTGGGGATCGCTCCTTTTTGGATTGACCATCCTGGCCGGTTTCTGGTTGTTGAAGACCGGCAAGCCTTACCGCACGGGCATCTTCAACATCCATAAACTGCTTGCACTGAGTGCATCCATTCTGGGAATCTATGGCTTCTATATGACATTCAAAGCAGATGACTCACTTGCTGGATGGGTCATCAGCCTGTTGGTTGCTGGCTGTATTTTATTTGTCGTGCTCTTCAGCAGCGGCACCATGCTGTCGCTTGGCAAGCCCGATCATAAAGCGGTTCTGCTCGGTCATCGCCTCGGGGCCGGCCTGGCAATACTGGTTGTCCTGGTGATCCACTTTCTAAAAATAACCAATCCTCTCTGAATCATTGGAGTGCCGGTACATGAACAGAGACCCGGGATCGATCTGATCCCGGGTTCGATGATACATACGCCATCCTGCTATAACTTGTTGACCTTGCACGATGATGGCTTAATCCCACCCTTCTGAAAATGGATACAGACTGATATTATTGAGGCATGACCCGTTACCTGGCTTTTGACCTTGAAATCGCACGCGACCTGCCTGAAGGTTTGGAAGACTGGAAGAGCATCCGTCCGCTTGGCATCACCTGCGCGGCCACCATCACCAGCGAGGGGGAACTGTCACTCTTCCCAGCCAAAGACGACAGTGGTGCATACTCCGATCGCATGACCCCTGCCCAGGCCGGCCAGATGGTTGACCACTTGATGGCAGCAGTGGATTCCGGGTTGATGATCCTGACCTGGAATGGGTTGGGCTTCGACTTCGACATCCTGGCTGAGGAAAGCAACCGCTTTGAGGATTGCGCCACACTTGCCATGATGCATGTGGATATGATGTTTCATCTCTTCTGCCTGCGCGGGTACGGCCTGGCACTCGACAAGGCCGCCCAGGGCATGGGTTTGCCTGGCAAGCTGCCCGGCATGAATGGTGCGCTGGCACCGCAATATTGGAAGGATGGCAAACAGGGCATCGTCCTGGATTATGTTGCGCAGGACGTTCGAACCACTTTGGATGTAGCCAGTGCAGTCGAAGCACGGCGTGCATTGCGTTGGGTCAGCATGAGTGGTAACGAGCAGTTCCTGCGCATGCCGGAAGGCTGGTTGACGGTTGAGCAAGCGCTCAAACTGCCATTGCCGATCACCACACGTATGCGCAATCCATGGACACGAGCCAAGTTCACCGGCTGGTTGGATAAAACGATCAAAAAGGATGCATCGAGTCAGAATCCCTCCCTGCCCGGTATGGATAAATTATGAAAATCATGACCATCCTCCAACTCGCCATACTCATTGGTGGAAGTGTTTTCCTTTTCCTGTACTCCAGGCCATACCTGAAGGATCCTCGCAAGCATGGTTTCTACCGCTTCTTCGGCTGGGAGTTGACCCTGTTCCTGGTGGTGATCAACTTACCGGTCTGGTTCGTTGATCCATCATCCCCCAACCAGATATCGTCCTGGATCTTATTGATGCTCTGCATCATCGTGTTTGTGGTTGGATTTCTACAGATAACCCGCTATGGAAAACCTTCCGGGTTTTTCGAAAACACCACCACACTGGTCAAGACCGGTATTTTTCAATTCATCCGCCATCCGCTTTATACCTCCCTGACCCTGCTTACGTGGGGGGCTGCGCTGAAGAACCCGGACCTTCTCAGTGTGAGTACCGGCGTGGCAGCCACCGTGTGTTATTACTTTACCGCCAGGGTTCAGGAGGAAGAGATGATCCATAAGCTTGGCGAAAGCTATCGGGAATATATCAGACAGACAAAAATGTTCATTCCCTTTGTTATATAAACCGGCAATAGTACATGCGATATTAATTCAATTTGACGGTTTCACTCGCGGGGGGTATAATCCATCTTCGTGAATTTAGTATTTGGAGTAAGCATGAGTGAGTCAAGCATTATCAGCGATGAATTGAAACCCAAAACACAGGTTACCGGGAAAGTGATCAAAACCGCCCTGGGTGGCGCCCTGATCGAGCTTTCTGACGGCCAGAAAGGCCTGCTGCATATCAGCCAGATGGCGGATGGGGATGGTAAACCGGTCAACCGGGTTGAAGATTTCCTAAAAGTCGACCAGTCAGTCGATCTATGGGTGAAACGCATCAAACCCGAACACATCGAACTCACCATGTTGAAACCACTGGCGCTGGATTGGCGGGATATTAAAAGCGGCATGGTCGTTAAAGGCAAGATCGCCAAACTGGATAAATTCGGTGCGTTCGTCGACATTGGCGCTGCCCGCCAGGGATTGATCCATATCAGTGAAATGGCTCACGGCTATGTGAAATCCGCGGGCGATGTCGTCAAAGAAGGCGATGAACTGGATGTCATGGTACTGGATGTCGACCGTCGTAAACGCCAAATCAAATTAAGTATCAAGGCACTGACACCCGAACCGGAAAAAGAAGAAGCGCCTGCCCGTCCGGAACGGTCAACCAATAAAGGACGCGGTCCACGAAAACCAAAGCAGGAACAATTTCAGATGGAAACAGAACCGGTCATCCCGGAACCCACTGCAATGGAAATTCTGCTGAAGGAAGCCATGGAAAAGGCGGATGCCAAGCAAAAATTCGAGAAACGTGAAAAAGCGCGCGCCATCAAGAGACTGGATGATGACCAGGAGGAGATCCTGGCGCGTACACTGGAAAACAAGGTCCAGACCACCTGATGAACATGGTGCGAAGGATCAACCACCAAAAGAGATTGGAAATACCACCGGGAGGTGCCCTGAAAAAGCCCCTCCCGAATCTTTTAAACTGAGAGGGTCTCATGCCTGAAAAAAAGCCAGCAACGCGATATATCTATCTCACCGGCGGCGTGGTCAGTTCGGTCGGAAAGGGTGTGACTGCTGCAGCCATCGGGCGGACGCTCAAGCAACGCGGTTTCAATGTCGCCATCCAGAAACTCGATCCATATATTAATGTGGATCCAGGTACCATGTCTCCCTTCCAGCATGGCGAGGTGTATGTCCTGGATGACGGAGCCGAAACCGATCTCGACCTTGGCCATTATGAACGATTCATCGATATTCGCCTGAACCAGGATTGCAGCATGACCAGTGGCCAGGTCTACGCCGAGGTTATCGGGCGGGAAAGGCATGGAGATTACCTGGGTGGCACGATCCAGGTTGTTCCGCATATCACGAATGAGATCAAGCGGCGCATTGAACGTGTGTCAAAATCCACCGGGGCTGAGATCGTTTTGGTCGAAGTGGGCGGCACAGTTGGAGACATCGAGAGCCAGCCTTTCATTGAGGCCATCCGCCAGATGCGCGGTGACCTGGGGCGGGATCACACTGCCGGGATTCATGTGACCTGGTTGCCATATATCGGCGCAACCAGGGAGTTAAAGACCAAGCCCACGCAACATTCCGTGCGCGAACTGCGTGCGATGGGCATTACACCTGACATGATCGTGGCCCGCGCTGATCACCCCGTGGATGCCGCGCTGGTCGAAAAGATCGCATTATTCTGTGATGTGGAAAAACAGGCGGTCATCCCGATGGAAACCGCATCCAATGTTTATGAGATCCCTCTTTTGCTTGAAAAATCCGGCGTTGCAGAGTATCTGATGAAACGGTTGGGGTTGAAAGCCCGTCATAAACCGAATTGGTCGGAATGGCAGGCCATGCTGGATGCGATGCACCGGAAAAAACCGGTGGTGAAGGTGGGTCTGGTTGGCAAGTACACCGAATTAGAGGATGCATACATGAGTGTACGCGAAGCCCTGCGACATGCAGCCATATCCGAGGGGGTTGAGCTCGATCTGAAATTCATCGCCGCGGTCGATCTGGAAAAAGACAAGGGGTGGTCGGATTTGCATGAAGTGGCAGGCATCGTCGTACCTGGCGGTTTCGGTACACGCGGGATCGAGGGAAAACTGCAGGCCATCCACTTCGCACGCCATCATAATATCCCCTGCCTGGGTTTGTGCCTGGGCATGCAGTTGATGGTGGTGGATTTTGCACGTGAACTGCTCGGGGATGAGAAAGCCAACTCCACCGAGTTCGATCCCGGTACAACCATGCCGGTGATCGACATCCTGCCCGAGCAGAAGGACATTCACGATTTGGGAGGTACCATGCGGCTGGGATTGTATCCCTGCAGGCTGGTGCCAGGCACGCAGGCGGCCAAAGCATATTCGGCCAAACAGGTGGAGGAACGCCACCGCCATCGCTTCGAACTGAACAACGACTACCGCGCTGCATTGGAAGCCAAAGGCATGGTTTTTTCCGGCATATCGCCCAACAACCAGCTGGTGGAGATCGCCGAATTGAAAAGTCACCCCTTCATGCTTGGGACACAGTTCCACCCCGAATTCCTGAGCCGCCCCACGCGCCCACACCCGCTTTTCAAAGCATTCATTGCTTCAGCAAAAAAATCAGGTAAATCGCGCAAGTAATCTTTCGAACTGGCCTGATTGGGATTATACTTATTAATCAACTTATTCAAGACAAAGGAACACTTATGGACAGCACAATCGAGTTAATTGAAGCAATTGAGATCCTGGATTCCCGTGGCAACCCGACCGTGGAGGTCAAGGTCTATCTGACAGACGGCGCTGAAGGTCAGGCAGCGGTACCGAGTGGCGCCTCGACCGGAATACATGAAGCGCTTGAGTTGCGTGACGGAGATAAGGCACGCTATAACGGCAAAGGTGTCATCAAGGCGGTTGAACATGTCAACAGCGAGATCGACGAGGAACTGTTCGAGATGGATGCTTTCGACCAGCGCGGTGTCGATCTGGCCATGATCACTTTGGATGGAACACCCAATAAATCCAAATTGGGTGCCAATGCCATACTGGGCACCAGCCTGGCAGTGGCAAAAGCCGCTGCCAACTCACTGGGCATTCCGCTTTATCGCCACATCGGCGGGGTCTATGCGCATGTCCTGCCCGTCCCGATGCTGAACATCCTGAACGGTGGCGCTCATACAGCCTGGCAGTCAACCGACGCCCAGGAATTCATGGTCATGCCGCTTGGCGCGCCCAATTTTACCGAAGGCCTGCGCTGGGGTGCTGAGATCTATCATGCCCTCAAATCAGTTCTCAAGGACCGCGGCTACCCAACCCTGGTGGGTGACGAGGGCGGTTATGCCCCACCGCTCAAGTCCAACGCTGAAGCGGTCGAGGTCATCCTGGAAGCCATTCACAAAGCCGGATTAAAAGCAGGCTGGAATGAACAAATCGGTATCGCGCTTGACCCGGCTGCCTCTGAATTCTATGATGATAAGACCAGGAAATATAACCTGCGCAAGGAAGGCAAAACACTTTCCTCTGAAGAGATGGTCGCCTTCTGGAAGAGCTGGGTCGATCAATACCCGATCGTCTCGATCGAGGATGGCCTGGCCCAGGACGACTGGGATGGCTGGAACTTGATCACCAAGACCCTGGGTGACAAGATCCAGATCGTGGGTGATGACCTGCTGGTCACAAATCCCGAGCGCGTGCGCAGGGCGATCAAGGAGAAGTCTGCCAACGCGCTGCTGGTCAAGCTCAACCAGATTGGTACATTGACCGAGACTATCGAGGCAGTCGAGACCTGCCACCGCGCAGGCTGGCGGGCAGTCGTCTCGCACCGCTCCGGCGAGACCGAGGATACCACCATCGCCGATCTGGTCGTGGCCTTGAACATCGGCCAGATCAAGACCGGTGCCCCCGCCCGCTCTGAGCGTGTCGCCAAGTACAATCAACTGATGCGCATCGAAGCCGAATTGGGTGATGAGGCCAGGTATGCCGGCTGGTCGATCTTAAATCGTTAGCTCTTCGAGTACTTGATATGCGTTTGAACCGGATGGCAGTCAGCCATCCGGTTTTATGTCAGGGTTGAGTATCATTTGGCTGGTGACTTTCCGTTTCCTTTGGGGTTATAAAGACTGAGCATTGAACAGCAACCTGTCAGGAAGATTAATATTGGATTAGGAAAAGTTATTCTCATGGCTGAGAAAGGAAACAATGGGATAATCAACAGGTTGTTTTCTGATCCAGGTCTGGTTTGGATAAACAGTTCAATCGAACACAGCCGGAATCACCTGTGTTACTGACCAGCACTCGCTCACCAGTTTCTAATTTATCAATTTCGAGGAGGAATCCATGACCAAAGTGAAGATCATTACCGACAGCAGTGCCTACCTTCCACAAAAGTATATAGATCAGTACGGCATCACAGTGCTGCCGCTTTATCTGATCTGGGATGGCAAAAGCTATCGTGATGGGTTCGATATCCAGGCATCTGAATACTACACACGCCAAATAAATGCCACCACTTTATCCACCACCAGCCAGGTGACGGTGAATGACTTTAAAGGGGCATATCAGAAATTATTGGATGAGGGTAACGATATATTGGTTCTGCCACTCTCGAAAGCCATTTCTGGTACTTACGATTCAGCCTTGCAGGCTCTTGAAGATTTCAAGGGCAAACCGATCGAGTTGATCGACACTAAATTGGTCTCGATGGCACTCAGTTTCATGGTGCTGACAGCCGCCCGCGCAGTTGAAAAGGGCGCCAGCTTAAAGGAATGCAGGCAGGCCGCCCTGGACGCCTACCCCAAAATCGGCGTGTACTTTACCGTCGAAACACTCAAGTACCTGGCTGCTGGCGGCCGCATCGGTGGCGCCAAAAAACTGCTGGGCACCGCTCTGGATATCAAACCTGTTCTGGCCATCATCGACGGCAAGATCGAACCGGTTGCCAGCGTTCGCACAAAACGCAAGGCAATGGACAAAATGATCGATCTGATCGAGAAGGATGCTGCCGGCCGCAAGCCGGTCAGGGTCTCGGTCTTCCACGCCAATGTCCCGGAAGAAGCTGCAAAGCTGCTGGAAAAGGCTGCCACCCGGCTTGGCGCAGAGGAATCCATCCTGAGTGAGGTCAGCCCGGCCATCGGCAGCCATACCGGCCCCGGTACGATCTCGATCGCCTACATGGCCGGGTAATCCGGAAAATCATTCAAAAAGGGCTGTCCAAAAAACCGGACAGCCTATTTTTTTATTCAAATCAATCTTCCCCAAACTCAGGCACAACCGGGGGTATATTGTGACGGGCAATACGGTTTTCCACCCAAAAGATGATCAGTGCCAGCCAGACAATTCCAAATCCGATCAACCTGGATTGCGTGACGGGCTCGTGATAAATGCTCAATCCAATAATGAATGTGAGGGTCGGTGAAATGTATTGCAGAATTCCGATCATGGAAAGCGGGATGCGCCGCGATGCCTTGGCGAACATCAGCAGCGGAATGGTGGTGACCACACCCGCCCCGGCAAGTAATAGATCGGTGAGAATCCCGTCGTGAAGGAATTTTCCCGAGCCTGAAACATCCATCATAACCAGGTAGCCCAGCGCAGGCAGGAAAAGGATGCCAGTCTCGAGTGTCACACCATACACCGATCCAAGGGGAGCCATCTTTTTCACCAGTCCATAAAAACCCCACGAGATGGCCAGTGTCAACGCGATCCATGGCAGTGATCCATAGGAGACTGTCAGGTACAAGACACCGGCAGCCACCAGCCCAATGGGTATCCATTGCGTGGGGCGCAACCGCTCGCGAAAGAAGATAACCCCCAGCAGGACGCTGAGAAGCGGATTGATGAAATAACCCAGGCTGGTTTCAATGATGAATCCGGCGTTGATCGCCCAGACATAGGTCAGCCAGTTGACCCCGATCAGCATCGCTGCGACCAGGTAAATGCGCAATACTTTGACTGATAGCTTTTCTCGAAAATCCGCCCAGCGCCGCGTCAATAAAAGGAATACCGCCAGAAGGATGAACGACCACATGATGCGGTGGCCGAGCAGTTGAACTGCCGGTACCTGGCTGAGCCACTTCCAGTAGATGGGGAATAATCCCCATGCAATGTATGCGCCCAGAGCGTAAAGAATGCCGCGATCTTTCATGTCATATCCGATAATAACGTGCAAGTATACCCCACCAGCACGTTTTCCCCGCAAACTGTCCTTAATCAATATCGATGGGAGCTGAACTCATCCAATACACGAAGGATGCCCTGTACCCCCCTGATCTCCGCGCAAGTTTACAAGACAACCCGCATGGTGACGATTTGAAAGGGGTTCAACTGCAGATCAATCCCATGCCCATTGAAGTTAACCGGTTGTTCGTTCTCCTCCAACAGATTGGTGATCCAGGCAGCCTGCACCGGGCGGAAAAAATCGATCCGGACCAGGCCACGCCGGCGCTGGCTCTCATACAGGCGCAGGATGATCCCCTCTCCATCCTCGGCCAGTTTGATGGTTTCAACGATCACATTGGGTTTTGATACCGTTATGAAGGGCTGCAGTGCATATGTACCTTCACGGGTCTTTACTTTCCCGCGTGCCAGCCAGGCGATCGGGGGATCATTGAGCGCATAAGCAGCCGCCTGGGTGGTTTCTTCCCATCCACCCGTATGCGGGTACAGGCTGTAGGTGAAATGGTGCCTGCCATAATCAGCCGCCGGGTCCGGCATGCCAGGCCCTCGCAGCAAGGTCAGGCGCAGCACATTTTCCTGGATATCATGCCCGTATTTGCAGTCGTTCAACAGGCTGACACCGTAATCGCTCTCACTCAGATCGACCCATTTGTGTGCGGGGCATTCGAAACGCGCCCAGTCCCAGCTGGTGTTGCGGTGGGTCGGACGCTGGACATTGCCCCACTGGATCTCATAGGTTGCCAGCGGTGAAAGGATATCAACCGGGAAGGCCACCTTGAGCAGCGTATTGCGATCGTTCCATTCAATGGTTGTATCGAAATCCAGTCGCCGGCTGTCCCGCGTGAGTGATATACGCTGTGTGTAAGGGCTGTCGAGGATCCTGCGTTGGACCTCGATCATCTGGCGCAGTGGTCCATGCTCGAACATCCGGATCGAACTGGCCGGTTCAGCCAGGTAACACTTGTCGTCGTAAAAGATATCGACATCCCAGGCATCGAAATCCAGCGGACGGTCCTCGAACGCCTGGAACTGATTGGCGATGGCACCGCCGGCCAGCACTTCACGCTCCACCTGCTTGTCGTATATGCGGGTCAGGTCACCCCAGGAATTGAACTCCACACGCAGCTGATCGTTTTCAAGCACGGTCAGGTCGTTACCGTCTTTGATTTCTTCCTTACTGGGATCGGCTTTTATGCTGGATGCCGGCTGAATGCCGGCTGCGGTTGCGCTGCAGGCTGGCAGCATCCCGCCGTCCACCAGGCAACCGCCTTCCACAGCCTGGATCATCAACTCTTTTCCCACCACCACCGGCACGTGACCACCGGGCAAGCCGCCTGGAATGAAGACCGGTTCGCTGCAGGCGAATGGTGACGGGTTGACCAGCAGCAGTTGAGCGCCGATCCTGGCAGCCAACCGTTCCAGTGCCTCATTGCGCAAGTTCGTGACCCTTTCAACAATCCTGGCGTACTGGGCCTGTGATTCCTCGTAAACCGGCCCGATCGAGGAACCCGGGAGAATATCATGGAATTGATTGAGGCACACCTTCTGCCAGGTTTCTGTAAGATCGGAGCGTGGATAGGCATATTCAGGATCCAGCAAGCTTGCCAGCGTGGCGATAAACTCAGCATCATGCAACAGGAATTCACTCTTGCGGTTGGCCCGCTTGGTGTGTGCCTGCGTGGTGTAGGTACCGCGATGATATTCAAGGTACAGCTCACCGTTCCATACCGGCATCATGGGCGATTCCACCAGGGGATCAATGCTTTCGAAAAACTGGTGAATGCTGGAATGCCGAACACGCGGCAATCCAGGGAAATCGGCCATGGCAGCGATGTTTTCCATCATCTCTCGTGTCGGTCCCCCACCCCCATCACCATAGCCGTAAGCCATCAGCAGGTCATTGTGCAATTCCTTCTGCTGGAAATTCTGCCAGGCGCCCATTGTCTCAGCCGGGTTGGCCATGGCATTATACGTGCCGGCATAAGCACTGCCGGGCTCTTTGACAGTTGAGAAATGGGTCAGGATGCGTGTGCCATCCAGACCCTGCCACAGAAAGGTATCATACGGCAGTCGATTGTACTGGCTCCAACCAATTTTGGTGGTCATGAAGTACTTCAAGCCGGCCTGCTTGATCAATTGTGGCAGCGTCCAGGAAAACCCAAACACATCCGGCAGCCACAATACAGGCGTCTCGGCATCCTTCCCGAAATGTTCATGGAAGTACGTCCGGCCGAGCAGAAACTGGCGTGCAAGTGACTCGGCACCGCTCAGGTTGCAATCCGCCTCCACCCACATACCACCCATCGGCTCCCA
>JAFGXF010000017.1 GCA_016936755.1 Anaerolineaceae bacterium
ATGGCACACACCTATCCGACGAGCATTCGTTTTGTGTCCAAACACCTCATCGATGTAAAATCCCTGATCACCCACCGCCTGCCACTCGGAGACATCGGCAAAGCCATGGACATGCTGTCGTCTTATCATGATGGTGTGGTCAAGGCTGTCATCACCCCATAACCTCGTCTTGACCCGGGTGAGGGAGGTGAAAGCTCGACGGATATTCCCAGACTGCCATCATTCAATATATAATCTATACTGTCCATCAATGAGATGGGCCACACCTATTCAGCATAAGGAGCCCTGATATGACAAAAGGCATTCTTTCAGTATCATGCATTCTCATCGTACTGGCAATGATCCTGTCTGGCTGTAAACAAGGCACTCCGGTGACAGAAGCACCGGTGACAGAAGAACCAGTCACGACCATTCCCACAGAGGTGCCTGGTGAAGTAATCTACATTCCTTTTCCGGTGGCGATCACAGTGGATGGTAAACTGGATGACTGGGGGGATCTGCCAGCCATCACCGTAGAGCACGGCCCGACACCCTCTGTGAATCCGGCTGAGAATGGATCATTCACCTTCTCCCTTGCAGCCGACAGCACCAACCTGTACATCACCATGCAGATGCCCGATCAAAACATCGTGGCGGGCAAACATGGCTCGGAATTCTGGAATGAGGATTCGATGGAGTTCTATGTCAACGCTTCAAGCGATCTGAATGCAAATGGGTACGCGTTGAAGATCTTCCAGGTGAACATCAATGCGGCTGATATCGGCAACACCGATCCCAATGCACTGACCATCACCGGTGTGTTCAGTTCGGATGCCAAGGTCAGCGGTTTTGTATTTAAGACCGATGATGGCTGGGGTTTCGAAGCCGCCCTGGATCTGACGAACCTGGTCGAGGTATCGCATGGCAAGGAGATCGGCTTCCAGGCACAGATCAACGGGGCATCGGTCCAGGACCGGGATATCAAACTGATCTGGTCGAAATATGATACAAGCGATCAATCCTGGGAACACCCCAACCTTTTTGGAAGAGCACTCTTCTTTGAGTTGGGTCGCACGGATATACCGGTTGCGAGCGCCATTGGTCCCCTTCCCACAGCCGTGCCGACCGCCGGTCCGATTGTCATACCAGCTCAAATCAGCATCAACCAGACCGGCTACTTCACCCAGGGTGAAAAGATTGCCCTGCTGGCTACCGATGCAACCGAACCTCAGGAGTGGCAACTGCTGGACAGTACCGGGAAAGTGGTCATGAGTGGCACTGCCATTATCAAGGGTAAAGATGTCAACTCCGGCGACAACCTGCAGGTGATTGATTTCTCAAGCTTTACAAGCACTGGTCCCAATTTCACACTATCCACAGGCACACTGGTAAGCGCGCCTTTCGCCATTGGGGATGATATTTACAGCCAATTGAAGAATGACGCCCTGTCTTATTTTTATCACAATCGCAGCGGCATTGCGATCGAAGCCGCTTATGTCGGAGAGGACTGGGCCCGTCCGGCAGGACATTTATCAGACAACAGCGTCACATGCTTCATGGGCAAAGACGCCGGTGGTTTTAACTGGCCGGGCTGTAATTACAGCCTGGATGTTTCCGGTGGCTGGTACGATGCTGGCGATTTTGGCAAATACGTGGTCAATGGCGGCATTTCCGTCTGGACGCTGATGAACCTTTACGAGTTGCTCCCCGGAACTTTTCCGGATGGCGAACTTTTAATCCCGGAAAATGCCAATGGCGTACCGGATATTTTGGATGAAGCCCGCTGGGAGATGGAATTTCTGATGGCCATGCAGGTGCCCGAGGGGCAGCCACTGGCCGGCATGGCCCACCATAAGATGCACGATGAATCCTGGGCTGCCATGCCAATGGTACCACCCAGCGAGGTGGATAATGATAGTGAAAATGCGGTCGCAGGAACCGGCCGATATCTTTACCCTCCCTCAACCGCCGCCACATTGAATCTGGCCGCTACCGGGGCGCAATGTGCCCGCATTTGGAAGCAGATCGATCCGGCATTTTCAGAGCGCTGCCTGATCGCTGCGGAATCCGCCTGGGAAGCGGCGCAGGAAAATCCTGTCATCTATGCCGGTAATACCCCCGGGAGTGGGGGTGGTAATTACGAAGACGGGGCTGTTTCCGACGAATTCTACTGGGCCGCAGCCGAGTTATTCATCACCACCACAAAACCCGAATACCTTGAGCATGTCATGGGAAAAACCCAATTTGCCAAGGCAGATTCCTTCACCTGGGGTGTCACCAGCACGCCTGGTAACATCTCACTGCTCTCAGTCCCGAATGAGCTTCCCGCGGAGCGCAAGGCGGTTATGGAGGAAAACATGCTGGCAAGTGCTGATAATTGGCTTGATGTTCAGCAGAAAAACGGATATGCGGAACTGATCTCGAAGGATTATCCATGGGGATCGAATGGACAAATCCTGAACAATATGATGCTGATGGGGATGGCGTATAAACTCAGTGGAGAGGCCGACTATTTGAACGGATTGCGAATGAGTATGGATTACATCTTGGGCCGCAACGGGCTGAACAAGAGTTTTGTATCCGGCTATGGGACATATCCACTCCTGCATCCACACCACCGTTTCTGGGCCAATGACCCAAACAATGGTTATCCGCCTCCCCCTCCGGGTGCGCTGTCTGGCGGCCCCAACTCCAAACCGGATGACCCGGCTGCCATCAATGCCAACCTGATGGATGTTCCGCCTGCCAAGCGCTACGTAGATGATATCGGATCTTACACCACCAATGAGGTAACGATCAACTGGAATGCCCCACTGGTATGGGTGGCGGCTTTCCTGGATTGGGCTGCAAAATAGCGATCCACATTCCATCGCACCTTTTTTGATGAAGAACCCTGTTACCAAGAGCTGGTAACGGGGTTCTGTTTTAACTTTGGGTTGATATTTCCAATTCCTGTTCCACAGATCAACAAGTGATAAAGATCATATATCTCACATGATCTTTATCATACTTGTAATATTTCCCAATATATTAGATACTTGATTAGTTTATCCATGCAATAAACAATAAATTATTCGTATATTTAATGCAAAGCAACCAAACCGCTGATCAGGAATCTGTTCGCAGAGTTAATTCTTCCCTCGTGATGAATGCATTACGTCTGCATGCCCCTATTTCGCGGGCAGAGCTTGCCAATATCACAAAACTGAATCGAAGCACAATCTCCAATATCGTGAACATACTGATCGAGGATGGAATGGTGCTCGAGCTGGATACATTGGAATCGAAAATCGGCCGGCCTGGAATTGCGCTTGCCCTGAGACCTGATGGTGGTGCTGTCATCGGTGTTGAAATTGGTGTGGGTTTTATTAGGGTCATCCTGACAGATTTCGTGGCAAACATCCTCTGGAGGGAATTGGTTGACTATCCGACTGACAAGCCCCAAATAGAAATCTTGTTAAAAGCACAGGATCTGATCGATGAGGCGATTGCATTCGCCAACAAGAAACAATTGCGAATTCTGGGAATGGGTCTGGGGGTTCCCGGTCTGGTGGATGTGCAAAAAGGTTTACTACTCTTCGCCCCCAATCTGGGTTGGCAGGATGTGCCATTACGGCTGATGTTCGGCCAGCGTTTTCATATGCCCGTTTACGTGGAAAATGAGGCAAACTTGGGTGCATTGGGAGAATACTACTTCGGTGTGTGTCGCAACGTTGACAACTTCATTTATATCAGTTCAGGGGTCGGCCTGGGTGGTGGCGTGATCATCAACGGCAAGCTTTTCAAGGGCGGGCGCGGATTCGCCGGTGAGATCGGCCATATTCAGCGCGATCCCCAGGGAGAGCGATGTGGTTGTGGTCGGCGCGGGTGCTGGGAAACCCAGGTTGGGCCACGCGCTGTATTGCAACGTGTTAAGCAATCCATAAAGGCCAATACTGGTCAAACGAAACCCAATTACATCCAAGGCGATCCTGAGAAATTAACCTTCGAGCAGGTCGTGGATTATGCGCTGAAAGGGGACCAGCTATGCCGATCGGCGATGGAACAAGTGGGAGAAAATTTGGGGAGGGGAATTGCAGATCTCTCCAATATTTTCAATCCCCAGATGGTGGTCATCGGTGGTGCTTTCTATCCCGCGCGTGAGATCATTTTGCCGGTTCTGGAGAGAACCATCGCCAACGAGACACTGCCTGCTGTTAAGCAGGACCTGCGTGTGATTTTTTCTGAGCATGGCGCAGATGCAAATGTTTTAGGCGCTATTGCTATTGTATTGGACGATATTCTCAGAGGGATTGCGCTTGTTTAAGGACTGGCAACTAATCCCATTGCCAAAGAAAGGAGGTATGACTCGAAATATCACAGCGTATATGTTTTTTGTACACGAACCAAAAATTAATTGAGGAGAGAAAAATGAAGATCAAAAAAGTACTATGGACGATCATGACCATGGTCATGATTGCCAGTCTGGTGGTGGCTTGTGCGCCAAAGACAACTGGCACGGATGGTGGAAAGATCAAGGTCGGCCTTTCATTCTCCGACTTCGCAACCGAGCGCTGGAAGAACGAAGAAATCCTGATGCGCGGTCTGCTGGAGGATCTGGGCTAC
>JAFGXF010000003.1 GCA_016936755.1 Anaerolineaceae bacterium
CCCTTTCAAAGCGTGTAGAGACCCCCTATGAAATGGTTGTGCTGGCGAATGCGGTCACGCCACCGGAAGGTTTGAAAGACCTGGCCTGCAGGTTGGATCTCGAGGTCGATACGGATGGTTTTATTCGTTCTGACGAGGTCGATGGTGCCTTGATCCGTACCAGCCGGCCGGGTGTATACACCGCCGGTTGCGTTTCCGGCCCCAAGGATATTCCAGACAGTGTAGCCGAGGGCAGCGGTGCTGCTGCTCTATCGTTGAGCCACCTGACCCACCGCCACTGGCCCGAGCCGCCAGATATCGAGGAGATGGAAGATTTGGACACACCGCGCATCGGTGTGTTTGTATGTCATTGTGGCAGCAATATTGCCGGCGTGATCGATGTCAAGGGTGTGGTGGAATATGCCCGGACACTGGATGGTGTGGTCTATGCTGCTGACCAGATGTTCTCGTGTGCCGGTAACACCCAGGCCGAGATCGAATCTGCCATCAAGGAGCAAAAGATCAATCGGGTGGTTATCGCTGCCTGCTCACCCAAGACACATGAATCGATATTTCGCGGGGTGCTCATCCGTTCGGGTTTGAACCCCTACCTGTTGGAGATGTCCAATATCCGTAATATGGACTCCTGGGTTCATAAACATGATAAAGAAGCCGCCACCGGAAAAGCCAAAGATATGGTCTGGATGGCGGTCGAGAAAGCCCGCCGCCTGACCCCATTGGAAGTCTCTCACCTGCCATTGACCCAGACAGCCCTGGTCGTTGGCGGCGGCATCGCGGGTATGACTGCCGCGGCTGCACTGGCAGACCAGGGCTTCGAAACTCACCTGGTCGAGAAGACCGGCCAGCTGGGAGGCATTCTCAGCGATCTGGGCCATATTGCGCCTTCTGAGGGTCTCTCATCTGAGGTCGTGGCAGCTCAGGCCAAACATGTTACCATGAGTCGTGTAAACATTCACCTCAGCACCTCGGTCGAGACCATCAGCGGCGTGGTGGGTAATTTCAATGTACACCTGACGGATGGCAAGAATCTGGCTGTCGGAGCAGTGGTAATGGCTACTGGCGCACAGCCCTACCAACCCACAGAGTTCGAGTATGGCAAACACAAGGAGGTGATCACTAACCTCGAATTGGAAAAGGTCCTTGAGAAGGGGGCTATGAAAGCGGACCGGATCACTTTCGTCGCTTGTGTGGGTTCACGCCAGGGAAACATGGGCTGCTCGCGATACTGCTGTACATCGATGATCAGCCAGGCATTGCGGCTGCGGGAGATGGGCAAGAAGGTGCGGATCCTATTCAAGGAGATCCGTACATACAGCCGGCATGCTGAAGAATTATATGAAAAGGCAATGCGTGCAGGTGTGCAGTTTATCCAATATGATCCCGATAAAACACCCCAGGACGCGCTGGCCTGGGATGGTAAAGCCGTCAATCTGCAGGATCACCTGCTGCAAAAGGACATCACCATCCCGACCGACCTGCTGGTGCTGGTGGTCGGGTTAACACCCTCCGCCGATAACCTGGCGGAGCAGTTGAAGTTGTCACGCAGCGAGGATGGCTTTTACATGGAATTGCATCCCAAGCTCGGCCCGGTCCAGACAGCCGTGCAGGGCGTTTACCTGGCGGGCACCTCGCAGGGTGCCAAGGACGTGCGTGAATCGATGGCACAGGCCATGGCCGCTGCGGGCAAGGCGGGTGCCTTGCTGGCGCGTGGTGTGATCGAGAAGGAACCGTTGACCGCCATTCACATCGAGGAACTCTGCAAGGGCTGCATGCGATGTGTCAAGGTTTGTCCGTTCAATGCCATTGAGCAGATTGGTGAACCTGGCAGGGGGACGGTAAAGATCATCGAGGCGGCTTGTATGGGCTGTGGTGCCTGCGCAGCGGAATGTGCCTTTGACGCGATAGAGATGCCATATTTCACCAAGGCTCAGATCATGGCGCAGGTGGATGCCGCCCTGGCGGAAAAACCCGAAGATAAAGTGATCGTGTTCACTTGTAACTGGTGTTCCTATGCCGGTGCGGATCTTGCCGGCATCGAGAAGCGACAATATCCACCCTCATCGCGTGTCATCCGCACCATGTGTTCAGCCCGCTTCGAAGAGGCATTTGTGGCACGTGCCTTCGAAAAGGGTGCTGGCGCAGTTTTGGTGACCGGCTGTCGATTGACAGAGACTGGCTCAGATTGTCATTACAATTATGCCAACCGGTTGACGAAGAAGCGCTTCGAGTTCTGGCAGCGAAAGTTTGAACGGCAGGGCATCATACCCGAGCGCCTTCAACTGCGCTGGATCTCGGCAGCGGAGGGCAAGGAATTTGCTGAAAAACTGTATGAGATGGACGAAATCATCAAGACGGCTCGTGTGAAAGTGGAAGGTGCGTCATGACGGATGAGATTCGCCTTCAGCTCGACGATCACATGTACGAGCGTCTGGCGGCGCTGACGGGTGGCGCTGTCGCAGTTTGTTACCAATGTGGTACCTGCACTGCCAGTTGCCCCTGGGGATTGGTGCGCGAGGACTACCTGCCGGTACGCACCATCATCCACCAGGCACAACTGGGTGTTCCTGGCTGGCAGGATAACTTATGGCTGTGCACCACATGTGGTCAATGCGAAGCACTATGCCCGCGTGGGGTTAAGATCATAGATATCTTCCGCGGGTTGCGCGAGCTGGCCTGGGAGTCCAATCATGTGGAAAAAGGATTGCCCTCCCTGCTCTGGTCGGTCTATTGGAGCGAGAATCCATGGTCTCAGCCACCTTCACAGCGCGCAGCTTGGGCCAAGGGATTGGATCTCCCGGTTTTTGATGCGACACAGCACGAAATCCTGTTATATGTCGGCTGCACTTCATCTTATGACCAGCGCGCACAGAAGATTGCCAGAGCGCTGGTATCCACCCTGAATGCCGCCGGAGTGAAATACGGCTACTTGGGTAATGAAGAACCCTGCTGCGGAGAATCCGTGCTGAGTGTGGGCAACAAGGAGTACTTCAAAGAGATCGCAGGTAAGACGGCAGCTGTATTCAAGGAAAAAGGGGTCACCGATCTGGTGGTAATCTCGCCGCATTGTTATGATGTCTTTAAGAATCATTACCCCATGGCTGAGAATTACTTGAAACCAAAGCATTACACCCAGTATTTGGCGGACTTGATCTCGGAAGGTCGATTGAAATTCGAGGTCGCCCTGAAGGAAAAGGTCACTTTCCAGGATCCCTGCTACCTGGGGCGGCACAATGGTGAGTACGAAGCACCCCGACAGATACTGTCAGCCATTCCGGGGATCGAGTTGGTTGAAATGGAAACCAACCGGTCAGAAGGGCTGTGTTGCGGGGGCGGCGGAGGGCGCATGTGGCTGGAGACGGTCAATGCGGAACGCTTCTCCAATCTGCGAGTCAAGCAAGCTGAAAAGACCGGGGCGGGCACCCTGGCCACGGCCTGCCCGTTCTGCACCGTCTGTCTGGAAGACAGCGCCAAGAATCTGCCCCCGGGAAAGATGCGGGTGAAGGATATTGCGGAAATCGCCGCTCAGGCTTTAAAAAAGCCAAGGGAGTAGCCAGATGCCACCATCACGTTATCGTGAGAACGAGGAAAGCAAGGCTGTTTGGGTTTACCTGGAGCAGGAAGAGGGCACCCTGGAAAATGTCTCACTGGAGGTGCTTTCCAAGGGCCGCGAGCTGGCTGATGTGATGAAGTGGAAACTGGTCGGGTTATTGCCAGGCAGTGGCGTGCATGCACTGGCCAAAGAAGCCATTACACGCGGAGCGGATGAGATCTGGGTGATGGATCACCCGCTGCTGACGACTTTCACAATAGAGGGGCATGGTGCCGTGGTTTATGATGCGGTCATGCTGGGCAAGCCCAGTATCTTCCTGTTGGGGGCGACCCATAACGGGCGTGACCTGGCGGGCCGGCTGGCGGTGAGATTCCGGACAGGCTTAAATGCCGATTGCACCAACCTGCACATGGATGAAAAAGACGCTTTGCTGGTCAGCGAGGTGTCCGGGTTTGGTGGCGGGGTGGTGGCCATGATCGAGATGCAAAACCACCGGCCGCAGATGGCCACGGTTCGGCCGGGTGTGTTTGCATTGAGTGAGCCCGACTCTGCCAGAAGGGGTAAGGTGATTGATGTCCCGGTGAATCTCAAGCCGGAGCAGATCAAAACACGAATTCTTGAGCGGGTTCGCAGCGGTGTGGTGGACCTGACCCGTGTGCCCGTGCTGGTGGTGGGCGGTCGGGGTGTTAATGGCGATTTTGAGACCTTGAAAAAACTGGCCGAAATCCTGGGTGGGGATGTGGGCGCCACGCGCCCACCGGTGGATGCAGGCTTCATTGAGCGAGAGCGACAGATCGGCCAGACCGGGGTGGTCAGCAGCCCAAAGATGGCGCTGTGTTGTGGCTTGAGCGGTGCCTTCCACCTGCTGGTCGGGATTGACAAAGCGGATGTGGTCGTCTCGATCAATTCCGATCCTGAGGCACCCATCTTTGAGTTTTCGGATTATTACATTGTCGGCGATGTGAGCCAGTACCTGCCGGTGTTGATTCAGACACTTGAATCACAGCAGGAGATCAGCCATGCCTGAGTTCCACATGGTCGTTTGTGTTAAGGTGGTCCCCAGGTCTGACGAGATCCGTGTGGATCGCGAAACCCGCTTGCTGGATAGACGCCATGCCCGTTTAGAGTTAAATCCCCCGGATATGAGTGCGTTGGAAATGGCCCTGAATACCAGGGATCGTTATGGAGGTAAGCTGGACATCCTCTCGATGGGTCCGCTGTCTTTCGAACCGCTTTTACGTGTCGGGTTGGCGATGGGTTGTGATCATATCGTCCTGTTAAGTGACCGGGCTTTCGGTGGGGCAGATACGCTGGCGACCACATATACGCTTGCGAAAGGCATCGAAAAGATGGGCGGAGCTGACCTGATCTTTTGTGGTGAAGAGTCGGCGGACGGCGCGACCGGGCAGGTGCCGGCCGGGCTGGCGGAGTGGCTGAATGTGTCACAGCTTACACTCTTGACTGAGCTCAGCCTGGATCTCGACAAACAAACTGCCACCGGACGGAGGTCGCTGAAAGGTGGATATGAGATCCTGGAAACGCCCCTGCCCTGTGTGGTCTCGGTGAAGAATGCCAGCCAGGAACCGCGCTTTATCAACTTCAGTCGTAAAGCATGGGCGTATGAGACAGAACGTGTGACAGTCTGGAATGCGGTTGACCTGAACGCTGATCCCGAAAGCATTGGATTGACTGGATCGCCCACCACCGTTTCTGAGCTGGCCAGGGTGCCGGTCAGGGAGCGCAAGCGGATAAAGCTGGAAGGGGAAGCGATGGCAAAAGCCGAGCAACTTGCCGTGATAATCCGGGATTCACTGTAATCTTTTTCTATTCAGATCATTCGAATAATATCCAGAAGTACTGCCGTCTGTTAAAATTAACCAATGCCCAATTACATTTACTTTGGTGATAACCTGCCCATCCTCAAATCGATGGATTCCGAATGTGTCGACCTGATCTATATCGATCCACCCTTCAACACCGGGCAAGCGCGTAGCCTTACGCAGATAAGAACAACACACTCCAGCCATGGCGACCGGGTCGGCTTTCAGGGTAAAACATATCAAACTGAGCGTGGTGCAAGCCGCTCCTACAATGACCGGTTTGATGATTTTCTGGCATTCATCGAACCACGATTGGTCGAGGCATACCGGGTAACGAAACCCGATGGCAGCCTGTTCTTCCACATCGATTACCGCGAGGTGCATTATTGCAAGATCCTGCTGGATGAGATCTATGGCCGAGCCTCATTCCTGAACGAGATCATCTGGGCATATGATTACGGTGGTCGCTCACGCAGGAAATGGCCACCCAAACATGACAACATCCTCTGGTATGCAAAGAACCCCAAACGATATACCTTCAACTTGGAGGCTGTTGACCGCATTCAGTACATGGCACCCAAGTTGGTGGGGGCTGAAAAAGCAGGCCGTGGAAAGCTGCCAACGGATACCTGGTGGCACACCATCGTCCCGACCAACAGCAAGGAGAAGACCGGCTACCCGACCCAAAAACCGCTGGGCATCCTGCGGCGTATCATTGCCGCCTCATCCAACCCCGGAGAAGTGGTCATGGATTTCTTCGCGGGCAGCGGGACTACCGGAGCAGCCTGCCTGGAATTGGGACGGCAATTTATCCTGGTGGATGATAACGAGGAGGCATTAAGGGTGATGGCGAAGCGCTTCGGCGGTCGAGAGGATATCCAATGGGTGGGGTTTGATCCACGAAGAGTTGTCGATGTCCAAACCGGTTGAGAAATTAACAGCAACTCAACTGGTCGAAAGGTTGAAAGCCTTCGGAACCCCTGAACACCTGGAAGGTATGACCCGTTATGGAATCAATGCCAATAACACCTTGGGCGTTTCCATACCGAATATCAGGAGTTTGGCGCGTGGGCGGCGCGACCACCAGCTGGCCCGGGATTTGTGGGCGACCCGCTTCCATGAAGCCCGCATCCTGGCGGCCTTTGTGGATGATCCAACAATGGTCACCCCTGACCAGATGGATGAATGGGTGTCGGCTTTCGATTCGTGGGATGTGTGCGATCAGGTGTGTATCTCACTGTTCGGTAAAACACCATATGCAGTTGATAAAGCAAAGGAATGGTCGGCACGGTCGGAGGAATTTGTCAAACGGGCCGCTTTTGCCATCATGGCCGCCATGGCCTGGCAGGATAAAAAGGCCACGGATGAAATCTTCTTACAGTTCCTTCCCATCATCATTCGGGAGTCAGGAGATAGTCGAAATTTTGTAAAGAAGGGAATTAATTGGGCTTTACGTCAGATTGGAAAGCGTAATCCGGCTTTGGGACAGGCTGCGATTAAGGCCTGCCATGAGATCCAGGCACTCGGTACTCCTGCCGGAAAGTGGATAGCTGCGGATGCGTTGCGCGAGTTTTCAAAAAAGGGAGTAGCTGAGTCTTGAAAGAGTATCCCATCCTTGAATTCGATCCAACAAGAAAGGCTGTTCTGGAACCGTCCGAGCACGTCAAAAAAATGGATATTCCCGAGCGCTGCGTGATCTGTTTTTTCCAGGATGTGATCGGCGATCTTGTGGATACAGGCAAGGTTGCCCAAGTGGCTGAATCCAGGTCGGAGATGGCTATCCATCCGGTCTATGTATTGAAGGACCGGCCGGTGGCTCTCTTTCATCCCGGAGTTGGGGCCCCTCTGGCAATTGGATTACTCGAGGAGACGATCTCTCGTGGATGTAATAAATTCATCGTATGCGGAGGCTGCGGGGTCCTGGATAAGGAGATCGCCGTCGGACACCTGATCGTCCCAACCAGTGCAGTTCGCGATGAGGGGACGTCCTATCATTACCAGGAACCGGGACGGGAAGCTGAGCCGCATCCGGCCGCTGTAGTGGCCATCCGCCAGATCTTGGATGCACATAAAGTCCCGTACCTGACCGGTAAAACCTGGACGACAGATGCGTTCTACCGCGAGACACCGAACAAGGCGGCCGCCCGTAAAGCCGAGGGTTGCCTGACAGTCGAGATGGAAGCTGCCTCACTGTTCGCAGCGGCTGCTTTCCGAAAAGTTGTATTAGGTCAGATTCTGTATGGGGGTGATGCCGTTATCCCCGGGGAATGGGATGGACGAGGTTGGCATCGTCGAAAATCCATCCGGGAGGATTTGTTCTGGCTGGCAGTCGAAGCCGTTCAAAAAATCCAGGCTGATTAATAAACCGGCGTCAAGGTCGCGGTGGGGATGAATCCATCGGAGCTGCGGCAACTTAACAAGGCATTCGGCAAAGGAATATCCGTGGAGGGAAACTGATTGGTGGATTCACCACAGCCCGCGGCCTCTTCGTAAGGCAGTAACCAACGGGTTGTGACCTGGTAAATGGACCCATCCTCGCTGAAAATTGGTGATAACCCCTGATTGGTAATTTGATTGAGATAACTGGCCAGTAGCTCTGCCTCTCTCCCGCTCAGCATCGCCGCTTTTTGTTGCCCCGAATTCGCGCAGCGGGTCATCCCGGCTAACCGGCTCAGTGTGGGGGACTGAAGCGACCACTTCACCGGTTCGCCAGCCAACTCGGGTGTTGATAACCAAACAGCCAGCTTTATTGGGTGATAGGTGGTCGCTCCCGGGGGGGTATAGCCATTGAGAAGCCAGTAGGTTTTGGCCAGAGCTGGTTTGATCTCGGGTGCTTTCCGGCAATCATCGCAACCCAGTATTCGATTTAACCAGTCCGGGTCTTCCAACCAGTCTTGCAGCTGGTAAAGCGCAACACTCTGGTTCCGCCAGGCATTCACCTCTAGGTATGTGATCTCACCACCTACAAGCGGCGTAACATAGCTGGATGGGTCGAAGTCAAAAAAACCATACAGGTCAATGGTATTCAACAGGCTGCAGATTTGTTTTGTATTGATTTGTACACTGGTGTAATCGCAGCTGTTGTCAACGCAATCCTTTTGAATTAATGTTCCATCTGCATAAAGAATAAAGAAGGGATCGCGGTCAAATGGATCCCGTTTTTGATCATGAATGGTTCCGGCCTGGATTAGTATCGGCGACGGCATCCATTCGCGCAACCCATGAGCGGGATCGATACGGGGTGTCGGGCTGGGCGTGGAGAAGGTCGTGACCGCTGCAGCAGTGCTTGTTGAAGTGAATAGGGGTGCCTGGATTCCACTACCGGAATCTGTGGAAGCTAAACGATGGGTGGTAACCACGAGGGGCGGTTCGCCTGTTCGGTTGCATCCGAAACTGATCAACAGGAGGATTAACAGCAGCAGGATGATTGGGTGGATTTTAGATATTCGTCCCATGATTCATATTCTATCATCGGGTATTGACAGGTAAGTGAGAATAGATGTATAATAGAACAAATGTTCTAAAGGAGAAATACTGATGAATATCGGAATGCTATGGTTTGACGATAATCCCACCGTGACTATCACAGACAAGGTGTCTCGTGCAGCAAATTATTACACGTCAAAATATGGATGCAAGCCCAATATATGTTTTATCAACCCGGGCATGCTGGCAGGTGAGATGAAAAAAGTGGTGGATGGGATCGAAATTAAAACCAGCCGAACGGTATTGAGGCACCATTTCTGGCTGGGTGTTCAACAGTCAACAACGCCCGCTTAATCGGATTTCTCTTTCTTGGACTTGGGTTCCAGTAATTCGACGGTACGAAAAGCGTATACATTTACCACGCGCGTTTTATTGATTCGGGTCTCGCGCGGCGCATCCTGGCTGTACAGATGGATGTGACCATGAAAATGGAGGCGCGGTTTGAACACCTTGATTAACCAGCGAAAAGCTTTACTGCCATGGTGTGGCAGATCATCCTTGTCGTGAATGCCCCATGGTGGCGCATGGGTGATCAGGATATCCAGGTATCGATTGAATTTCGTTTTGTTAACCATTAATTGAGGTACGAGATGGAAAACATGCCCCCACATTTCTTCCTGTGTGTATTGATAGGGGCCAAGGTTGTAGCGGATGGATCCCTCAATACCGGCAATCAACAATCCATTTGCTTCCACAACCCGACGGTGGATATTTGAGTATGTCCATACAGACTCTTCCCCTGCAGGAGTGGAGGGTGGCGGTCCGTAATAGTGATTACCATGAACAAAGAAGAATGGTTTATTCAGCATTGAGAGGATGTATTCGAGGTAAAAAAAGCGCAGATCGCCACAGCCCAGGATCAGATCGATATCTGAAAAACGCTTGGTGATCTGGGGACTGTAAAGCACATCGACTTCGTTATCACTGACACCTAGAATTTTCAAGGTATTAATCTTCCCATTTCATTTGTGATTTATGTTTCCACAGTTCCAGCCGTAGAGATAAGCAACCATTCCGGGTGCAAATACCGTTTTGCCACTTCCAGAATTGCTTCCGGCGTGATTGACTTAATGATACCCTCAAATTGCTGATAATAATCCAATCCGAGTTTGTATCGCTCCATATTGATCAATGCGGAGGCGACACCACCATTGGACTCGAAGGCCAGCGGAAGACGGCCGACCAGGTTGGATTTAACATCAGCCAGTTCACCCTTTAACACGGGTTTGTTTGTAAAACGCTGTATTTCGGACCGGATGAGATGGATAGTCTGATCAATGTTGGATGGATTCGTACCCGCGATGATCTCCCAGGAACCTGGCCCAACCCCCGCATTCAAGGACGAATAGGCATAATATGCCAGACCGGATTTTACACGTACGGATGCGCCGATCCTACCCATCATACCGAATTGCCCCAGAATATTGTTACCGACCATGGCGGCATAATAATCCTCTGAACCTCGCGAAGGCCCCGCAGACCCCATCACCAGGTCCAACTGTGTTTTTCCGGGTATGGGGATATGCTGCCTTTGACTATGATTAATCGGCTTCAAATCCGGAAGGGCAGATTCCCCGGTTTGATCTTCATTGGTC
>JAFGXF010000018.1 GCA_016936755.1 Anaerolineaceae bacterium
GGTGTCCTGAAGAACCAGACACCTTTTGACCCGGGTTATGACGATCATTTCAATTTTGCCTCTTGACATTCAAGACGGTATCTACAAAGAAAGCCATCTTTTCAGATGGCTTTTTATGGCTGGGGGCAAAGGAGTCGAACCTCTATAAGCAAATTCAGAGTCTGCTGTCCTGCCATTAGACGAGCCCCCAGTGCGCAGGCGCTATCTTACCATATCTTCACCGATTTCGACAAGCGTCTATCCACTTTCAAACCATCTTTTCAAGCAGATCGATGGCAGTCTGAATTCGTGCCAGAACCTTATCCCGCCCGATGATGGCCATGCTCTCGAAAAGCGGCGGGCTGACCTTCTGCCCGGTCACCGCCACCCGCAATATGCCGAACACCTGTCCGAGGCTCCAACCGAGGGTTTCCACCAATGCACGCATGGGTGGTTCTGCATTCTCGGCGGTGATCTCGGGCAGGGTTGCCAGCACCTCATAAGACTTGCGTGCAGCTTCAGCCGACTGCGTAGCGGTCAACCCCTTGGCGATCAGATCAGTTGGCTCTGGTGTCACCTCAGCTTTGAAAAAGAACCCCGCCAATTCGGGGGCCTCGTCCAATGTGACCATGCGTTCCCGGATGATGGGTGCGATCTTTACCAGTGTTTCACGATCCGCCTGGATGCCGGCACGCTCGAAGTAGGGCACCAAACGGCTGGCCAGTTCATCCGCTGACAACGAGCGAATGTGCAAACCATTGAAATGATCGAATTTGGTGAAGTTAATGGCAGCCGGCGCAGGATTGAGTTTATCAATGCTGAACTTTTCAACCAGGTCGGGCAGTGTAAAGAATTCGCTGTGATCGTCGAAGGACCAGCCCATCAATGCCACCCAGTTGACCACCGCATTTGGCAGGTAACCGAGTGACTCGAGGTCCTTGAGAAAGAACGAATTGCCATCGTTGCGAAGCTCAACCGCGTCACGTTTTGACATCTTGCCCTTACCGGAAGGTTTTAGGAAGACTGACAGGTGGCACCAGGTCGGTTCCTGCCAGCCAAATGCGCGGTGGATCAGCGCATGCAGACTGAAGGTTGGCAGCCACTCTGAGCCACGGATGACATGCGTGATGCCCATCAGGTGGTCATCGATGCTGGCGGCCAGGTGATACAGGGCAAATCCGTCGGATTTCATCAGAATGTAATCATCAAGATGCTTGTTCTCGAAGATGATGTCTCCGCGCAAATGATCGGTGACCGTGGTGGTGCCTTCGCGCGGCATCTTGAAACGGATGACATGTTTCTCTCCAGTAGCAACACGTTTGGCGGCTTCATCCGGATCGAGCAGACGGCATGTGCCGTCATAATGTGGGCTTTCCTTGCGGCGCTGCTGCTCCTCGCGTACCTTTGCCAACCGGTCAGCCGTGCAGAAGCAGTAGTACCCGGCTCCCATCTCGACCAGCTTGCGGCCATATTCCTGGTAGATCTCCTTGCGCTCACTTTGACGGTAGGGCTCGCAGGGGCCGCCGATATCCGGACCTTCGTCCCACTGCAATCCCATCCAGTGCAAGCCTTCGTAAATCTCCTGCTCGGCGCCTTCCACCAGGCGCTTGCGATCGGTATCTTCAATGCGCAGGATGAACTGTCCGCCGGTCTGGCGGGCAAGCAGATAATTGAATAAGGCTGTGCGTGCACTGCCGAGGTGGATTGACCCGGTTGGTGAGGGCGCGAAGCGCACGCGGGCAGGAGAAAGTCGATTGGTCATCATCGGTATTATACAACAGGCTTGCCTCGTACCCGTGATGGGATTGATTTATACTTTGCCTTATGACAAAATACTTGATCATCAACGCAGATGATTACGGGTACAGCCCCGGCGTTTCGCTGGGTATCCGGCAGTCGTATCTGGATGGTATTGTGACGTCCACCAGCGCCATGATGAATGGGCAGTATATCGATCAGGAACTGCCCGCGTTAATCAATCAATGCCCTGACATAGGTGCCGGTGTGCACCTGGTCATTACAGCCGGTACACCCCTGCTTGCACTTGAAGCTTTGCCCGGATTCAAGAACCTGCTGCCCGATGGGTATTTTATTTCCGATGGTATCGCGGATATCGTGGATCAGTTTGATCCGGCAGAAGTGAAGGCTGAGTGGCGGGCACAGATCGAGAAGTTCACCCGGTTGGCCGGACGCACGCCCGATCACCTGGATGCGCATCACCATGCCATGTGCTTCAATGAGCGTATCTTCAAGGTTTATCTGGAGCTGGCTGATGAATTTCATTGCGCCGTGCGCCGACCGGTGGCGGGATCGCCGCAAATCTGGTATCAGATGGCGCAAGATCAACGCGTGCCCATTCCTGAACGCCTCGACACCCGTTTTTATGATGAGGGTGTGACTGAAACCATGCTGGATGTGATGATTGCCGATCTGCCAGAGGGTGTGTCGGAATGGATGTGTCATCCAGCTTGCGTCGACGATTATCTTATGAACTCCTCAGACTACCACACCCGGCGGGCGGATGAGCTCGCTCTATTAACGCATCGGGATTTGCGTCAGAAGATCGAAGCAATGAGTATCTCGTTGATCACCTTCGGCCAATTTTCTGAATTAGATCGAAAGATGGTCTGATGGGCAGCTATTATTTGGGGGTGGACCTGGGTGGCAGCAAGAGTCAGGCCCTGGTTGCTGATGAAAACGGGCAGGCCCTTGGCTTGGGTACAGGCGGATCGGGCAATCACGAAACTGTCGGTTATGAACAAATGACCCGGGTCATGCTGGATATCACCGGTCAGGCGCTGGCTGGCGCTGGCATTAAAATTGATGATCTGGGGGGGGCCGGACTTGGTATCGCCGGGTACGATTGGGAAAGTGAACTGGCCGACATGCAGGCTGCTACAAAGCCACTGGGTCTCAGCTGCCCGCTTGAATTGGTTAACGATGCCTTGATCGGGCTGGCAGCCGGGGCCGAATCCGGATGGGGTGTGGCAGTGGTCTCAGGCACCGGATGCAATTGTTGGGGATGGGATGATCAACACAGGGTCGGGCATGTTACCGGCGCTGGTTCACTCATGGCTGAGGGTGCCGGAGCGATTGAACTGACCGCCCGGGCGGTTCAGGCAGTATCAAGGGCATGGAGCCGCAGGGGAAAACCAACTGCCATTACCCAGGAATTGATCGACCTGTTCGGTGCATGTGACATGGATGACCTGGTCGAAGGTCTGTGCACTTACCGCTATTTTGTGGAACCTTCCTTTGCGCCGCGTATTTTTAAACTGGCCGAGGAAGGTGATGAAGTGGCTGGTGACCTGATACGCTGGGCGGGTGAGCAGCTTGGCAGCCTCGCGCTGGGTGTGATCCACCAGCTTAAAATCGCACATCAAGCGTTTGAGGTCATCCTGGTCGGGCGTATGTTTGACGGGGGCAGGCGATTGATCGATCCACTCCGGCGGGTGGTTCTGGCGGTGGCTCCCAGGGCAAAGTTCGTACGCCTGGAAGCGCCACCGGTGGTGGGTGGTGTGCTGCTGGGGATGAAAAAAGCAGGAACCTGGCGGGTGGAAAACCGCCGGCGCTTGATTGATGGTGCGCTCGCCCTGTTGGATAAATAACCCGGGATATCAGTCGGGTTTATGCCGCAGAATCACACTCTCGACCAACCCGATACCCAGTGAGAGTGAAAGCAGTGAACTTCCCCCGTAGCTGACGAAAGGCAGTGTCAACCCGGTGACCGGGATGAGATTGAGATTAACCCCGATATTCACCGCTGCCTGGAACAATATCAGGATGGTGAAACCATAGGCAATGTACGATCCAAAAGCATCCTGGGCGAGTTGGGCGGCGCGCAGGCAGCGCAGGATGACCAGCACCAGAAAACCCAGCAGGGCAAGCATTCCAAGAAAACCGAATTCCTCCCCAATGGCCGAAAAGATGAAATCAGTATGCCTTACTTTTAAAAAGCGCAGCTGTACCTGTGTGCCGAGGCCGTAGCCCATGCCGGTCCAGCCACCGGAACCGATGGTGATACGGGCCTGGTCGACATTATAGGTGTCACCATGACGGGCAGACTCATCGGGTAATACGAAATTGATGATACGGCCTTGCTGGTAGGGTTCGAGCAAGGGAAAAGCAATTACGACTCCGATCATACCAACCAGGATAAAGGTGATCAGGTATTTGGTTGGCAGGCCACTCAACCATAATAATCCGAACCATAGAACGATCATTACAATGGTGGTGGACAGGTTGGGTTGTAGCGCGATCCAGACCGCGATGAAGAACATGGTCAGGAAGCTTTGAGCGATCCAGCGAAAATTATGGGGTTTATCTCTGGAATGGGCATAATAATCAGCCAGGGCCAGGATCAACACGATCTTGGCCAACTCTGAAGGCTGGATCAGGATCACACCGGTGTCGAACCAGCGTGCTGAACCGTAGATGGCCTGCCCGACAACGGTCAGGATGGCCAACGCGACAACGGTGATAATGTACATCGGTCGGATAAGCGATGACCAGTAATGGTAATCGATGGCCGCCGTGATGAAAATAACGACCAGGCTGGCCGCGGCAAAGAGAATCTGGCGATTGATGAGCGGGGTTAAAACCGTATTGCCGGCGATTGCCGAGCGGATCATGGCAATCCCAAAAATGATCAGAATAAGGACTGCACCGAACAGAATGTAATCGAAATAGCGCCAGGTCAGACTGCGCATGGCGGATGCTATCCGATCTTTCTCCGCTGGGTGGTGCGAATCGGGATATCAGCGATCAAGCGCTGCTCGCGGCCATCCTGTTTCATCTGGACCTTGACAGTTGCCGGATCGATTTCCATGTGACGGGATAATACCTGCATGATCTCGTTCTTGATCTCTTCCAGTTCAAGCGCTGACAGTCCACTGCGGTCATTGATCAATACCAGTCTCAGGCGGTCCTTGGCCTGAGTGGCGCTCCGGTTCTTGCCGGTCAGACGTTCATAAAAGGTGGTCATGGCTGCTCCCTTGTCACTTGAACAGGCTGGAAAGGCGGCCGAGAAAATCGGATTTGCCTTCAAATTCCAACAATGGAATGGTTTCACCCATCAACCGGCGGGCGATATTATGAAATGCCCGTGAAGCGGGGTTCTTTTCATCCAAAGCCACTGGCGTTCCGCGGTTGGTGGAGATCACCACAGCTTCGTCCTCCGGGATGATACCCAGCAGCTCGATTGCCAGCAGCTCCAATACATCATCCGCCGAGAGCATGTCGCCGTGCTTGATCAGGGTGGGATTCAGACGGTTAATGATCAGCCGGGCTGGGCCTTTCTCCTCGGCTTCGATCATGCCGATGATGCGGTCCGCGTCGCGCACAGCAGACACCTCTGGGTTGGTGATGATGATCACCTCGTCTGCCGGGGCAATGGCATTGCGGAATCCGCGTTCGATGCCGGCAGGCGAATCGATCAGGATCCAATCCAGTTCAGGTCTGAGTTCTTCCACCAGTTTGACCATATCCGATGGTGAAACCGAGCTCTTATCGCGAGTTTGCGCAGCGGGGATGAGATGCAATTCAGGCATGCGTTTGTCGCGGATCATGGCCTGACGTAATCGGCAACGGCCTTCGATCACATCCACCAGATCATAAACGATGCGGTTTTCAAGCCCCATGACGACATCCAGGTTCCTTAACCCGATGTCGCCATCGATGCAGACGACTTTTTGATTCAGGCTGGCGAGCGCAACCGCCAGATTGGCGGTTGCGGTAGTTTTACCGACCCCGCCCTTGCCCGAACTGATGGTAATTGCTTTAGCACTCATATGTTTGCCTGTGTTGTGAATTTAGACTTTCCATGCTTCAATAATGATCGTGTCATTGAATATCCTGGCCATTTCGGGTTGTGATTTACCCCGCCGAACCTGGGGCTGGGTGATCAGATCAGCGATATGGATGAAGGTCGGTGCCATTTCCAATGCGCAAATGAACGCTTTTTCATCACCACGGCTGCCGGCATGCACCGAGCCATGCAGGTGTCCCCAAACCACCACATTGCCGGTGGCAGACACCTCAGCACCTGGATTGACATCACCCACAACCGTCACATGTCCGTCATGCTCAAGGTGGACGCCGGAGCGCAGCGTTCTATGCACCATTAAAGCACTTTTGTTCGCGTCCATTCCAGTATGCACTTCCGGCGTGTTCTTTTCCGGCTTGTTTTCTCCAAAACGGGTCGTCAGGCCCAACCTGCGTGCGTTGGTTTCGGTTACCTGTTCTGCAGCGATCACTGCCCATAGCAAAATACCCATATCCGCGAGCTGGTCGCGCAACCCGCCCAATTCGCCGGCTTTGATCAATGTGCTGCCTGTATCCAATGCCAGGCGGGCGCCTCTGAAAAAAGCGATTTGGTGGTCGATCTGTTCCAAAAGCGCCTTTTGCGCATCCTGAAAATTACCACCACCCAGGCTGACCAGCAATCCTTCACGGATGCCTTTGATCTGCATCGGGCTTTTCAGCTTCTCGCTCATACCATGCTCACCGGGTTCCATTATAGCAGAACGAATTTCCCTGATGATGCGGGCATCACTGGCGCCCTGAAGTGGCATCGATCTGTTTGAGTTCAAAGTAAGCTTCCAGCACTTTGCGCACAATGGGAGCCGCGACTGTGGAGCCTTCCTTGCCATTGTAGACAAATGCAACCACCACGATCTCGGGGTTGTCATATGGAGCATATCCGACGAACCAGGCATGTGCCGGCCAGTTGCCAGGCTGGCAGAGGTTTAATGACTGGGCTACATTGTCACAGTATTCCGCTGTACCGGTCTTGCCAGCGGCGTTGAAGTTGAAGCCTTCGAATTCCGCAACAGCCGTGCCTTCGGTGATGACCATGCGCAGGCCTTCCTTGATCAGGTCGATCACCCAGGGTTCGACATTCCTGGTGTTGCCGGTAGCTTTGTTATCGATGATTTCGTTGATCACATTATCCCTGGTGATATCTGAAAGGATGGTCGGTGTGCTACTCTGGATCAGCTCACCCTCAGCATTGATGATGTCTTTGATCAATGTGGGTTTTACCATCAAACCGTCATTGGCAATGGTTGCAAAGGAAACCAGCACTTGCAGCGGGGTGGAGAGCACATACCCCTGGCCGATGGTGGCAATATAGGTGTCACCGGTTGACCAGTTTTCAGCCACATTGATCCGTTTCCAGGTTGGGTCGGGAACCAATCCGGGCATTTCGCCCGGCAATTCGATACCGGTCAGTTTGCCATATCCGAGAGCACGGGCATATTCGGCCATACGCCAGATTCCCAGCCCATTTGGCACCTCGGTGCCAAAACCACCGCCGATCTTGTAAAAATACACATCACATGAATTGGCGATACCGTGCAGGAAATCCTGCAGACCATGACCGAACTCCTCCCAACAGACATATTCCCGCGGCTGCCCCGGGTCATTTTCATAGTACTTTTGCATGATGGTGATCTTGCCCTCATCCATTAGCTGCTGCTCAGGGGTGACCACCTTTTCATTCAATGCGCCCATTGCAGCAGCGATTTTGTACACGGATCCGGGTGGGTATTCACCGGAAATGGCGTGATTGAACAGTGGCCGGTTGGCATCCGCTTGAAGCTGCTCGTAATAATATGCCGGGATTTCGCGAGCCATGCGGTTATTCTGATAGGTGGGATGGGAGACCAATGCCAGTATCTCACCGGTTTTTGGGTTCATGGCGATCACCACACCTTGCGAAGAGAGTGTTGTGCCAAGATAGGTGTTCCAGAAATTGATCTCGGATATGAGGGCGGATTTGGCTACACTTTGCAGCCGTGTATCGATGGTCAGACGGATATTATTCCCGGGAATCGGAGCAATTGGTTCGACCAGGTCGCGCATCTCCTTTCCAGCCACATCCACCTCGATCACCCGCAGTCCATTCATTCCTCCCAACTGGTCCTGCAACTCATATTCGACACCCGCATAACCGACCTTGTCTCTGCCGGCTTGGAAACCCAGCTCTGTATAATAATCTTCCAGACTGGCCGGAATGGGTCCGAGGAAACCAATAATCTCGGCGGTCAATTCCCCGGTGGGGTACTCCCTGACCGGACTGACCGTCACACCCACCCCTGGCCAGTCGGCAGATTTCCCCTGGACCGCCAGCGCCAATCTTTCATCCACATTACATAGAATTTCAATTGGCGAATAAGGTTTGTTGGTATCACCGATCTCGACGATCTGGCTGATGCCAAAATCCGTTTCACAGACCTTGAACAACCGGGCTGTTTCATCAGTAAGTTCGCCATTATTCACCGGTACGCCAATCATATCCGACAGCTCGCGAAATACCTGCTGCATGGCGCCTTCGTCTCCCGGGAGGTTGGCCGGTGTGATGACAATGTTATATGAAGCGACATTGCGTGCCAGCACATAATCATTGCGATCGGTGATCACACCACGCTGGGTGGCCACATTCACCTCAGAAGTGCGGTTTTCCACGGCCTGAGCCAGATATTCCGGGCCTTCGATGATCTGTAGAACGAACAGCCGCGCGGCAAAGAAGGTGAACAGCAATCCGATAATGATGTACAACATCAGGACGCGCCAGTTCTCAGGAAGTTGGAATTTGTGATTAAGACTGTTCATGCTCGTTGGTGAAAGGGTAGTGTTTGATCATGAATACCATGGATGATGACATATACTGGAATGGCCAGTAACAAATTCATGAGAAGACTGGGCATGGTTACCTGATTCCAGGATTCCTGCAATTGGATGGGTGCCCCAGACAAGATCAACCCGGTGATGGACAGCAGGTGAAAGAGCAGCGTGCTGACCAACGTCAGCAATAACATGACCAGCAGCGGGGTTTGCCAGATGCGCCGCTGTGTCAAGCGGGTGAGACCGGTGACCAGCAGGTATCCTGGCAGGGGAGTCAGGAATGGCAGTGCTGAGGAGAAAGCGATCAGTGAACCTGCCAAAATGGTCCATGGCCACATGGTGGGTCCGTTTTCCTGCAGCCCCCAGGCAACCAGAGTTAAAAGGACGATGTCGGCTGTGCCATGCAGTAACATCAGACGGCTGAAAACAGTCATCTGAAGAATGATCACCAGGATGATCACCATAAACAGGATAATGGAGGTTGAATACGATTTCATGGAATTGCGGTCGGTATCAGTGGTTGCGTTCCAACCGGGTGGAAATTCGTAATGATCAATACGGATTGAAGCGCATCGAAACTCACTACCGGTTGAATGGAAGCTGACTGGAACAGTTGACCTTCAGCCTTATGGATTACCTGTATCTGACCGACAAAGATATTCGCCGGGTATGTTCCGCCAAGCGATGAGGTCAACACAAGGTCACCTTCAACCACAGACACATCTTGAGGTATGTTTTCAACGCTCAGATCCGAGGTTTGCGAGCCACGCAGGATGGCTTCGGTCTGGGTGGTTTGAAGCCGGATGTTCACCGTTGAGCTTACGTCAGTGATCAACATCACACGTGCGGCATTGGCGGTCATGGCATCCACCCGGCCCACCAACCCTTGCTGGGTAACCACCGGCATACCACGCAGGATGCCATCGCTGGAGCCCTTGTCGATCAGGATGTATTGCATGAAAGGACTTGGATCCCGGCCAATGACCGAGGCCGCCACGTAGGTGTGCTCGGGATTGGCGCGTGCGAAATCAAGCAATGCATACAATATGCGGGTTTCGCTGATCTGTTGCTGCAGTTCGATGATCTGGGTTTGAAGCAGCGATACTTCATTCTCCAACTCAAAATTGCGCGCCCGCAAACTGGCCACATCGCGCGGAGTGGTTACAAAGTCATAGACTGCCATATAGCGGGTTGAGATCCAGCGTTGTGCACTGATGAATGGGTTCAAGCCAATACTGAATAAAGGGGTCAGGTGCCCGCCAAAAGCCAGCACCAACAGACCCACCACAACCAGACTGGTTGCCATGATGCGTATTATTCGGGAAGTTGAACGATTCATTCGGATTATTGTACTGCCACGGGTGGGTAAATTCATCACCCTGGCGAAATTCTAACACATCCTAGTTGCGGGGCGATTTTCTTTCAAGACCGACCAGGTATTGGGCGCAGCCATCCAGATCTTCGAGCACAAGCCCGGCACCGCGTGCCACACAGGTCATCGGGTCTTCGGCCACCCACACGCGCACCTTCAGTTCATCAGCCAGCCGGTCAGCCAGGCCCAGGAGCAGGGAACCTCCACCCGACAGACATACACCCTCCTCCAATAAGTCTGACAGGATCTCGGGAGGGACTTCGTCCATGGCTTCCTTGATGGTATCGATGATGACCTGCAGGGCGCTTCTGAGTGCTTCGCGTATTTCGACAGATGAGATTTCAAGTTCCTGAGGCAGACCGGTAATCAGATTACGACCACGCACCATCATGGTTTTTTCTTCTGGAAGCGGGAAGGCAGATCCAATGCTTGTTTTCACCTGCTCAGCCATGCGCTCGCCGATGAAAAGATTATATTTATTCCGGATGTATTGGGCAACGTCCTGGTCCATTTCATCACCGGCCACGCGTAATGAACGGGATACGATGATGCCATCCATGGTAAAGACGGCCAGTTCGGTTGTGCCGCCACCGATATCGACGATCATGCTGCCGCGGATCTCACGGATGGGAAGGCCGGCACCCAACGCAGCTGCCAGGGGTTCCTCGACCAGGTAGGTTTCTCGCGCCCCGGCAGCAATTGAGGCATCATAGACTGCCCGCTTTTCCACTTCGGTTGCTCCGGATGGGATTCCGACCACCACACGCGGGCGTGGCAACGGTACGATGGATTGCTGGTGGGCGCCGCCGATGAAATATTCCAGCATGGCTTTGGTTATCTCGAATTCAGAGATGACACCATCACGCAACGGACGGATAGCCACCAGATTATTGGGCGTACGCCCGATCATCTCTTTGGCAGCCAGGCCGATCTTGATCGGTATGCGAGTTTTCTTTTCAATAACAACCCAGGATGGTTCGTTAATGACAATCCCCTTGCCGCGCACATTGACAAGGGTGTTCGCTGTGCCCAGGTCTATGCCAATGTCTAAAGAGAATAACCCCAGTAACCAGTTGAGGGGATTAAACGCCAAAAGGTGCTCCTTGAGATATTAAACTATGGATTTCGGTAATAAATCCAAAAGATTATACCATACCGCCATTTTCCGCTCTGACTGGGCATTTTAAGCCCTCACAAGGCAATATTATTATGATTATAACCCGCTGGATGAGGGGAATCGGGTAAAATCAGCGAGTGTTCTGATCGATGGGAATAATCCCCTTATAATAGTATGATGAATGACTGATCGTGTTCGCTCCATCCGGGTGATTATTTCCAATTTGATCAGGAAGTTAATTCGGGCACAGGTATAATGAAACGAATACGCAACTCTGCCAAGGCTATCATCATTCGTGATGGCTGCCTGCTGGCTATTCTTAAAACGGATCCACTTGGTGATTACTACATTTTACCGGGTGGTGGACAGCATTTTGGAGAGCCACTGACAGAAACTGTCCAGCGTGAAGTGCTTGAAGAGACTTGCATGCATGTGAGCGTACGCGGTTTGCGGTTTATCCGGGACTATATCAGTGATAACCACGAGTTTGCAGCTGTCGAGAATAAATGCCACCAGGTTGAGTTTATGTTTGCCTGCGACCTTCTTTCCAACGATCAACCGCGAGTGGGTAACACACCGGATGACGATCAGATCGATGTCTGCTGGCTGCTGCTGGAGCATTTGATGGATTACAGGTTATACCCATTGAGTTTACGGCCGCGTCTGATGGAGGGAACCGGGAGCCCGGGCCCCATTTATCTGGGTGATATCAATTAATCAGGAGATCAATGAAATCTTACAAAAAGAAAATGATCCTGAACTACGCTTTGCTTGCAACCGTTGCCCTTCTGGTCATCGGGCTGGATCAATGGACCAAATATCTGGTGCGTACCAGACTGGCATACGGCAGTATGTGGAGCCCATGGGATTGGCTGGCACCTTATGCACGCATCGTGCACTGGGATAACAGCGGGGCAGCGTTCGGCATGTTGCAGGGATTCGGCGGTGTTTTCACCATCCTGGCCATCATGGTGGCCATTGGCATCATCTATTATTATCCACGTTTGGATCCGGATGACTGGCCCATGCGGCTCATCCTGGGTATGCAACTCGGCGGTGCGTTGGGGAATGTGGTTGACCGTATCACCCGGGAGGGACGTGTGACCGATTTTATCTCATTGGGTACCTTCCCGGTGTTCAATGTTGCCGATTCTTCCATAACGGTTGGGACAATCCTGCTGATTTCGCTGATCTGGTACCGTGATATCCTTGAAAGAAAAGCTGCCGAAAGACTTCAATCAGAACAGGCGACCGCGAAAGTCGGAGAGAAGGAATAATTGTCAGACGAAAAATGGCAATTCACTTTCGAGGGTGGTGACAGCGACCGTCTGGATAAATTTCTGGTGGTTTGTATTCCGGAGTATTCCCGTTCACGCCTGCAGGGTTTGATCCATGACGGGATGGTTACGATCGATGGCATAATCCCTGAAAAAGCCGGGGTTGTATTAAATAAAGGCCAGGTTGTGTCCATACGCATTCCACCTGCAGAACTGAGCAACCTGCAGCCTGAAGCCATCCCACTTGTGGTCATTTTTGAGAACGAGGATCTGATGGTGGTCAATAAACCGGCTGGTATGGTGGTTCATCCAGGCGCCGGACATGCATCCCATACACTGGTGAATGCTGCGCTGGGACATGCCCCGGATATGGCCGGCATATCCGGAGAACTCAGGCCGGGTGTGGTCCACCGACTGGACAAGGATACATCCGGTGTGATCCTGGTAGCAAAAAACGATAAGGCCCATCAATACCTGCAGGACCAGTTCAAATCCCGCAAAGTCAAAAAGTCTTACCTGGCGCTGGTGGATGGGCACCCGCCCACACCCAGCGGGCGCATCGATGCCCCCATCGGGCGTGATACCTCGAATCGAAAACGAATGGCCGTGGTCAGCCCATCGAAGGGCCGCCAGGCAGTGACGGAGTACCATTCACGCGAGGTCTTTGCAGAGCATGAGCTGATCGAGGCACATCCCATCACAGGCCGCACTCACCAGGTACGCCTGCATTTGGCATTTTTGGGATGCCCGGTGGCAGGTGATCTGGTGTATGGCAAACGGCATGCCAGCCTCGGATTGAAGCGCACCTTCCTGCATGCCTGGCGTTTGCAAATCAAACTGCCCGGTCAGAAAACCAACTCTGATTTTGAAGCGCCACTTCCCGAGGAACTCGAGAACATTTTGCTCAGATTGCGCGCATAAATAGATGACAGGAGGTTACCATGCCTGATAAAAAAATGCCCTGGATTGATTTTCGTTCTGATACCGTCACCTGGCCAACGGTCAAAATGCGACAGGCTATGGCAGCAGCTGATGTTGGGGATGATGTCTACGGGGAGGATTCCACAGTCATCAGGCTCGAAGAACTTAGTGCTGAACGGTTGGGAAAGGAAGCCGGTTTGTTTATCCCATCAGGTACGATGGGCAACCTGGTGGCGGTGTTGACACACTGTGGCCGGGGTGACGAGGTGATTCTGGGCGATATCAGCCATACATTTGTATATGAAGCGGGTGGCATTTCAGCCCTCGGCGGCATTTTCCCTCATACACTGCCGAATCAGCCGGATGGCAGCCTGCGCTTGGATGATATCAAAGACGCCATCCGCATGGATAATGTGCACTTCCCAAAAACCCGGCTGGTTATACTGGAAAACACACATAATCGTTGTGGTGGCGCGGTTTTGGATGCTGCTTATACATCCAAGGTGGCTGAAATTGCCCACCAGGCTGGCTTCTCATTGCATTTGGATGGCGCGCGTATTTTTAATGCTGCGGTTGCGCTGGGTGTAGATGTGAAAACCCTGACACAGCCGGCAGATTCGATCACATTTTGTCTTTCAAAGGCGCTTTGTGCACCGGTCGGTTCCGTGTTGTGTGGCAGCGCGGAATTCATCCATCAAGCCCGCCGCATCCGTAAACAGGTCGGTGGTGGGATGCGCCAGGCTGGTATTCTGGCTGCAGCCGGTATCATTGCCATCCAGGAGATGGTCGACCAGCTTGCGGCAGACCACCTGCGTGCACGCCGACTGGCAGAGGGATTAAGTGACATTCCCGGCCTGCTGCTGGATGATGGGCCACCGCTGACCAATATGGTGTATGTTAATCTGGGCGGTGATGTGAAACGGAATGCCGCTGAGGTTGCCGAAGCTATCCAGAAGCAGGGCATCCGTGTGGGTGTGATTAACCCCCGGCGTTTCCGGCTGGTGACTCATTACTGGATCGATGACGAAGCGGTTGAAAAGGTGATTAAGGCCTTCCAGGCAGTGTTGAAAGCATAATTTGGGTTAAACTGCTGCTGGTGCAGGCTGTATTTACAAAATGATATAATTTTTATCATCAATATAATTAATGAGGTTCATATGAGTGAGTTCATACCGCTGGCACAGATCGATGAGGTGGTGGAAGCTGTTCGCAAACGAATACATCACCAGCCAAAAATAGCCCTGATCCTGGGCTCTGGACTGGGAGGGTTGGCGGATGCCGTGGTGCAACCGGACATCATCCCATATGAGGAGATCCCCCACTGGTACCGGTCAACAGTTGAAGGGCATGCCGGTCGTTTGGTGATCGGCAACCTGGAAGGCAAGCCACTGCTGGTCATGCAGGGTCGCAGTCATTATTACGAAGGCATCAGCATGGCTCAAGTGGGACTGCCGATCAGGGTCATGCAGCGCCTCGGGATCGAAATTCTGATCGTCACCAATGCCGCCGGAGCCATTAATCCGGATTATGCACCCGGCGAGTTAATGCTGATCAACGACCATATCGCATTGATGGCCATGGCCGGATTGAATCCCTTGCGCGGCCCCAATATCCCGGAATTCGGACCGCGTTTCCCGGATATGAGCCAGGCATATGATCGTGACCTTCTCAAAATAGCCAGACGGGTTGCGGATGAACAAAAAGTCGGTTATCGCGAGGGTGTTTACATATGTCTGGCTGGACCCTCTTTTGAATCTCCTGCCGACCTGCGCTTCCTGAGGGTGATTGGCGCCGACGCAGTTGGCATGTCCACCGTGCCGGAAGTGATCGCTGCCCGTCACGGAGGGATGCGTGTATTGGGCATCTCAGGTATCAGCAATAAGGCCAATCTGGATGGCAACACCATCACCACGCACGCTGAGGTCCTGGAGGCTGGCAAGATGCTGGTACCCAGACTGACCGCAGTCATCAATGGTGTTTTGCGGGCATTGCCCTGATCATCTCAATTATACGGTAACCAACATCTGCCAGAAGCGATCGAAGGCATCGTTTAACGATTTATGAGAATACTGCTGGACTTTCTGCATGAATATGAGGTGTATCTGTACATACTGATCGGACTGATCAGTATTGTCTATATCCGCAAGTATATTCTTGCCTGGCAGGAAGGTCGTCTGGCCATCTATGGCCTGGAAAAGGAGATGGCTGCCCAGCGTATGCGGGCGAATGCGTCCATTCTGGTTGCACTGGTGGTATTGGTGCTACTGGCCTTTCTGGTTACTACGTTTGTCAGACCCATGCTGCCACAAGTTGTGATGGTTGCAACCCCAACCCTTGAGGAACCAACTGCCCAACCAATTGCGCTGAACCTGGGGCAGTCGCTTGATATCACACCCACGGTGGAAATTACGGGCAGCCAGAACTGCTCACCCGGTATGATCGAGTTGAATGAGCCACCGAACGGGACAGAATTGAGCGGTGTGGTTACATTAAAAGGGGTAATTAATGTCCCCGATTTTGGATTCTATAAATATGAATACAGCCAACCGGGCAGCAGCACGTGGATGATCGTTGCTGCGAATGGGACACTTGACCCTGAAGGAACCCTGGGATTATGGGATACCTCGCTGCTGGTCCCCGGTGACTATCTCCTGCGTCTGGTGGTCACAGATAACCGTTCGAATGTGATCGGTGTGTGTGTGATTGGTGTAATCGTGATTGGAGAAGGATAAAAAATCATGCCGCGAATCGGGATTCGTTCAGCCGTACCTGCAGATTTACCACTGTTGGTCGCTCTCGACCACAGTTATGAAACCACCCATGTCTGGCAGATGGATATCAACTCCACTGAAGGACAATCCGATATCCATTTCAGGGAAACCCGCCTGCCACGTTCGGTGCCCATTGCCTACCCACGCTCACCTGCCCTGTTACTGGATGACTGGATGCGCCGCTCTGCCCTTTTGGTCGGCATCGTGGATGCGCTTCCGGTGGCCTATATCAGCCTGGCTGAAGGGATCGCCGTGTCGACTTCCTGGGTGACTGACCTGGTGGTCAACCGGCCCTACCGGCGTCAGAAGATCGGTACGACCCTGTTGCTGGCCGCCCAGGATTGGGCCAAGGACCGCAACAACACCCGCGTGGTGGTTGAGATGCAGTCCAAAAACACACCTGCCATTCACATGGCATTGCAGATGGGGTATCAGTTTTGCGGGTACAATGACCATTATTATGCCAATCAGGACATTGCCATTTTCTTTGCCCAATATCTTCGCTGAGTCATTGCAGAATCATGTTTGCTGAATCCATCTGGCTGGTAATCTTCAGAACGATCCATCAGATCGTGATTGCTGCCGTTGCCATCACCTGTCTATCGCTGCTGCTGTATGCATTAACCTTCAACCTGCGTGACCGGGTTGCCCGGACATTCGCTTTGCTGTTGGCAGAAGTGACCATCATCAGCGCTGCTGAGGCAATTGCATCGACAGTAATCGCCTCCTGGGAAATGGAAC
>JAFGXF010000115.1 GCA_016936755.1 Anaerolineaceae bacterium
AAAGGATCAAATCCTGGTTATGGATTACATCGCAGGTGAGGATCTGGCTGCATTGATCAAGAAAGAAGGTGCCCAGCCGCTGGACAAGGTCATACACTGGGCAGTACAACTTGCTGACGCATTGATGTATATGCATCAGCAAAAGCCACCTGTGATACACCGTGACATAAAACCAGGGAATGTCAAAATAACACCGGCCGGCGAAGCTGTTCTGGTGGATTTTGGCATTGCCAAGGCGAGTGAGTTAACCCAGGTGACGGCTACCGGCGCCACCGGTTATACACCAGGATTTGCACCACCTGAACAGATTGGTGGCATGCGTACTGGTCCCAGTTCTGACCAGTACTCATTAGCCGCTACCATTTATCAGTTGCTGTCAGGCAGGCAGCCTGAAGATGCGATTCAACGCGGGCTGGGCAAAGTGACCCTGACGCCCATCCATGAACTAATGCCGGAAATCCCTCCTCATCTTGGGCGGGCGCTTGAGCGTGGCATGTCACTCCGCCCCGAACAACGTTTTCAGGATATTGAAGAATTCGTTCAGGCAATGAAAGATCCGGATTTCCAGCCAGCTGTTAGCCCGGTCACGACCAAACAAAAAGGACGTCATATTATACAGAGGAAACCAGGCCGTGTATGGATCTGGCTGGTGGGGGCTGCCGGTTTGTTGATTCTACTGGCAGGGATCGTAATTGCAGGAAATAAGCTGCTGCCTGGTGTGGTGGCCAATCTGAAGCAAACACCTGTGCCCACAGTGGATATGGATGCCGTGATGGCAACTGGTATCGCGTCAGCTGCCTCTGCCACCCGCACCCATTTGGCTGGCCTGGCGATGGAAGCGGCCACGTTGAACGCACCAACCCTGACTCCCACAACTGACAAGGTTATTCTGGGTGGAGGGGGGGAACTGGCTTTTGTGTCAGACCGGGGGGATGGAAAAACCCTCCAGATCTGGACCATGATGATCTACATGAATAATCAGAGTCGCATTGTCCCTGGAGAAGCTCACCAGCTGACTTTCAGCCAGGGCGATAAATACCAACCTTCCTGGTCACCAGATGGAACGCAGATGGTATATGTGGCACCCGGGTCAGATGGGAACGGTCTGGATATCTGGCGCATGGCCGCGGATGGAAGTGATGCAGTTGACCTGACCAACAAACCTGGTGATGAAACGGACCCCGCCTGGTCACCAGATGGCCATCTCATCGCTTATACAAAACCAAGCAGCGAGGGTGCACCGCTTCTATACTATATGAATAACGACGGATCGGGTGTTCAATTATTAAGCGAGGACTACCAGGAATCACAACCGACCTGGTCCGCTGATAAGCAGTGGCTGGTCTATGTCATCTCTGCCCGGGACTATGATTATCTTTATATGCGCAGGATGCAACAAGGTTCTCTGATACCGGTCGCATTTGATCAGGATTCATATTTTGGGCGGCTGGGACAGGTTTCCCATCCATTTTTTTCTCCGGATGGTGAGTGGATTGCCTACACACGTCTGAATTCCAGGGCGACGTATATTTGTACGGTTGGGTTTGAATCTCGTGGTGCTGACTTGCAGCAACTTACCACCAGCGGTCTGGATTCCTGGTCTGCCTGGTCGGCAGACAGTCGTTGGATCGCTTTTTCTTCAACGCGTGATGGAAACCCTGAGATTTATGTGATGACTTCCAGCGGCCAGATGCAAACTCGTTTGACAGATAATTCTGCCCGCGATATCCAGCCTTCCTGGAAGTGGAAATAAACAGGCTGCCCGGAAGGGCGACCTGCCATATTCATTTTCCATGAGTTTATTGTTGATCGTGGGTTGAGGTTCTGGCGCTTCGCGGGCGCCAGGCTGCGGTCTTGGGGCGCGACGGCTTTGAATTGGTTTTGCCAGCATGCGGCGCCAACAGCAACGAGATCTCATTCACGGCATGTTGGTCGTATTCCCGCCGGCCACAAACATCGCATACCCAGGCTGGGAAGTTGGGTACTGTAATGAGTTCATCCACCAGCCAGGTGAAATAGGTGATGCGCACAGACTGCATATGCCCCGCCTGGCAGGCTGTACATGTATGATCGTTGGGTTTAATGGTGTCTGTCATATTAATGAGTGTTTTATCGAAAACGAAAAGTTTATTGTGAGGCGGCTACAATATCCTTTTGAGTCAAATTCTGGATCTTGTCAAATGGCCAGTATACGAACAATGCCTTGCCAATCACCTCATCCATCGGTACGAATCCCCAGGCATGAGAATCTGAAGAAGAATTACGATTGTCACCCAACACAAAAAGACTGTCTTCCGGTACGGTCCAGGAGCCGTTGTAACCAGGAGAGGCGGCGATGTATGGTTCATTCAACACCACACCATTTACCGACACTTGACCGGACTCCACTGTCACCAGATCCCCGGGTACGCCAATGATTCGCTTAATGTAATCCTCACTCGGATTGTTGGGCGCATGAAAGATGACCACATCTCCGTGCTTCGGTTCGCCCAGCTTGTAGGATATCTTGGATACCAGCAAAAGTTGACCGGGTTGAAGAGTCGGTTGCATGGAGATGTTCTCAACACGAACACGTGAGGTCAGCGCGTTGATGATGACAAACATCACCAGCGCCAGAATGAGGGTTTCGGCTATGTCGATCAGCCAACCGAAAACAGTCCCGCGGGTGAATCGTTTGTTCGTATTAACCTCAGATACCTGGGAAGTCTCGGGGATTGATCCGGTGGGTGGGGTATTCTCCATTTGAGTGCATTATAAACCCAATCAGGTATAAAGCAAGCTTGACGATTAAAAATGATTAAGAATCCCATCGTTGGTGTATGGTTGACGGGGATTATCTTTCAGGTATAATCTTGTCTGCGCCCTGGCAGGCATGGGGCGCAGCGCTGGTCCTCTAGCTCAATTGGTAGAGCAACTGACTCTTAATCAGTGGGTTCAGGGTTCGAGTCCCTGGAGGATCACTTTGTATTTAACAGCTTACATTATAATTTAATGAATACCCTGATAAACAAGCAGAAAGCGGAATTTTGGATATGGCGGTACTCACGGGTAAGTTGCCACTAAGCGGTATATCCCCCCATCCTTGCCCGAAAACACTTGTTCCAGTGCAACTGCTTGTGAAATCTCCCCCAGTGTCATCATGCTTTTTGGCATGTAGGCAAGTTCAGGCAAATCGAACCAGATCAAATAGGTCACCTCATCGATATCAAGCCAATACCCCGCTTTCTTTTCAGTGGGTATTCCATTAACCTGCTTGCGGGTCAGGAACCAGGCAGTCTCGTTGTAATTGCTGTACAACCGGGCATTTTCCGGGAAAGGGTGTTCTTCCATGTATCGCGCCAGTTCGGATTCGCGGATGGGACCTGTATTGTGGATGTTATACGGACTTGCCTCGCCATCCTGGAGAGAATTTATGATGTACCGATAGTTGGAAAACCCGGGGTAAACCAGCCAGATTCCGAATACCAGTAATAACAGAAAAATGGAACGGCGACCGTGATTGGCCAATGGGGGCGGTGTGATCAACGGCAGCAGTTCGAACAGCAAAGTCAGCAGGGGAACCAGCATCACAATATGGATGCGATCGACCGGCAGTGAGCGGTGTTCCTTGTAGCTGACCATGAAGATCAGCATCATCACGTAGAAAAACGAGAAGGCGATCAACGGGATGAGATCATCTGAAAATGAAGTTCGCTTCAGACGTCCGTTTTTCCAGGCTAATAATAATCCGGCCAGCAATAGGACCAGCCCGATACAGACCCAGGCCCAGATTCCGGTCTTGAGTGTGATGGAACCAGGTATGAACCAGTGTGTCACTTTCTCGATGAAGATGCGAATATTACCGGATGGCCAGGGGCTAAAGCGCGGGCCAGTCAATGTGCCGTATCCCAGGTAATTATGAAGGAGGATATATGCCAGAGTTGGTGCACTGGAAAGCAGTGCAAAAAGGGCTGTGCTGCGCAGTGCTGTCCACGGTTTTCTGCGGTGCTGCCACAGGATCACAACAGCACCGGCCAGAACAACTGTAAGACCAAGATAACGCTGACTGGCTGCCAGTAGTGCGCTGATCAACATGCCCGACCAGTTTCGAAGGCTGGGTGTGCGCACATATTTTATGGCTGTGTAGAGGAACACAATCACGAACAGGATAAAAAGGGGATCGGGAGCGACATTGGCTGAGATCTTGATGAGTGAGGGTGAGGAAAAAACCACCAGGCTGCCAAGGACGATATATAAGGCCTTGCCCGGTTTAATGAGAGCAAACAATTGGCCCGAACAAAAGATGATGGCACCGAATGCCAGGATGTTGAGATACATTCCCGCACTGAACACATCCGAATGAAATATGATGCTCAGTACACCCAGCAGAATGGAGTAATATGGAGGGCAAAATATCAGCGGCGCACCGGATGACATGATAAGTCCCCTGCCCGCGACGAAATTTTGGCCGGTCGAGATGATGCGCACCGCATCGGATGACAAGCCTGCCCCGTAGGTGGAACCGGCTGACCAGACCAGCCAGCAGCCTGCGAGTGACAGCACGATTAAGATGGTCAGTAACGGCTTTTTCATCGACCTCATGGAGTATACCCGGCTTGATTCACGCCTGATAAAGAACAAACCCGGGTATTTTATCAGATATGGGTTGATTACTGCCCTTCGTTGCTGATGGGCTTCACATACATGATGATGGGCGGGATCACTGTGGGTCGGGTCGGATCAATTCTTTCTTGGATTGAACCAGTAATTGATCTCATCGCCCAGCAAGTTCCAAGCTAATGCGAACAGGATGATGGCGAGAGTGATGGGCAGATAGACCCACCAGAACTGGAGTGGGTTGCCCCCCGACCCGAGGATCCAACTGCGCGAAACAATCAGAGGGGTTGTCCAACCTGATACGCTTTGGAATCCCACGAACGCAAAAGTCGTTTGCCAGACCACCATCTGACCGATATCCTTCGAGATCAGAACGATCAATGGTGTAGCGGTATTGGGCAGAATGTGCCGCAGGAAAATTCTCCAGCCACTCGCACCGGCTGCCTGAGCGGCAGTGACGAACTCCATTTTTTGGGTTTGCACAGTTAAAATGTTCATCATACGGGCATATGGTACCCAGGATAGAAGGATCAAAGCCAGCATAACCGGATTGAGGGTCAGGATAAAAGTCAGAATGGTGGTGACAGATATGCTGGATGCCAAACCCTCCAAATAGGCTGCACGATAAACGGATATAAAGTCGGAAATCATAACCGCTTTTGCTTCGCCACTGAGGGAAAATATGAACATATTGATGACCTGTTGAAAAAAGACGATGCCAGCGATGACCGGAAAACAAAGCACACCATCCGCAAAGCGCATGGATAATTGATTGATCCATCCACCTCTCATCCCGCTGAGCATACCCATAACCAACCCGATCAATGCGGTTATCAGGGTGGTGATCAGGCCAAAAATGAGTGCGTCTCGGGAACCATGCACAAGTGCATAGAAAATATCCAATTGTCCAGGTGTAGTTCCCAACAAGGCGTTCGGGCTGGGTGCGTGCGGGATTTGATCGCGTGCCAATCCCACCAGCTGAACGCCATCGAAAACCTCTCCTGTGGTCGGAGCGATCAACTCTGCGAATACTGCCATTATCACAAACACCATGACCAAAAGAATGGCGATAACCGTCTGCCCGCGTAAATGGAGTTTATTCAACATCCGAGCTCCCGGTGACTTCGAGACCGATTAATGGATTGACAGCGGCATTAATCACATCCAGGATTAACATGATGGTTAAAACCATAATTACACAATAAAAAGTAAAACCGATCACTGCGGCGGCATCCGGCACAAAACTGCCATGCCTGAAAAGGATTTCTGATACCCCTGGGATGACAAAGATACGCTCTACAACGAAAACACCGGTTACAACTGTGCTGGCAGACATGGCAGTATTGGAAAGGAAAACACTCATCGTATTCCGCAAGACATGGGTCATGATGATCCGGCGAGGTGAGGCGCCGCGTGCTTTGGCACCGGATATGTAGTCTTTTTGCATCTCTTCAATGGTTGCATTGCGGGTTATGCGAGTAAGAAAAGCCCACTGTGAGAAGGTGATGGTTAATACCGGCAGGGCCAGTCTTCGCAAGGCCATCAGACTGACATCCGGTCGTTTGTTCAGCAGTCCATCCAGAATGTTCATGCCGGTGTAGGAGTGATACCCCGCAGTTTTTTCCAGCCAAACGATATCCAGACTGGAAAGGGTGGCCCATTTTAAACCAACATAAAATATCGCCAGAAGTATATAGGCCATGACAAAGAGGGGAATGTGTGCCGCGATTATGGAAAATGCACGGATCAGGAAGTCGTTAAATTTATCTTTATTAACTGCAGCACGGATACCGCTTGCCAGTGTAAGTGGAATCAGCAGGAGCAAGGAGCAGAAGGTTAACTCGATGGTTACAGGCGAGTTGGCAATTATGGCAGGCAGAATGAATTGGTGCAGCGAGGGACTGTAACCCCATTGATTCTCGACAAAATGTTTGGCCCAATAATAATATTGAACGAAGAATGAATCATACAGATGATTCTTTTCTGCGATCATGTCCTGATAACGAGCGATGGCTTCCTCAGTCATCCTGGGGGAAAAGTTGGCGGGCATGAACAGGCTTATGCGCACATCCACCGGGGTGAGATAGATGATGCCGTATAGGATGACCGATATCACGAAGAGGGTGATTACAGCGAAGAAGACTCGTCGCAGCAGGAATTTCAACAGGGATCGCATTATGTTATGTGTTTTATAAGATCTATATCCTGCCAGGGGCAAGCATTTATTAATTATAGTGGTTAATTGTATTGTTTGTCCATAGTACTTTAGAATGGTCTGTCTATTTATTGGGGGATAGGGAACTGTATAAGCAGAGGAGTGTGATCAGGCGACAATCGATATCAGAATAAGGCAATTCGGGGGTGAAACTGAATCGATGATCAACGTAGGGGTGATATTAAGGCGACATGAATCAGTTAATCCATTGTTGCAACGGAGTAAAACAAACAACCCCATATATCAAGATGGAGACGGGAATGAGCACGTCGACGAGAAGTCTTTGCGCCAGGATTATAATTAGGGAATGCATTGATTAATGTATAAATATCTCCTGCTGGGTCGTTATAAATAATAACCCGCCTGGCTTTAGCTTTATGCATGAAGAGATTCGTTATAATGGTAATAGATTTATTAAATGGTTATATTGAAGAATAATGGCTGGCAGTGATATTTTTGTGTAGTCCATACGACTTGTAAAGTGTAATCCGTATAGCAAAAACAACTCATCCAAAAAGGGAGATCAAAATGCAGAAAAAAGCGCAATCCAGAATCCTTTGGCTTGTTTTGGGCGTAATCGTTATTGTCATCGCCCTGTTCCTGATCTTTAAACCCAAAACCGATACTGTTGTGGAGGAGCCCGATATGTTGGTCAACCCAACGACCATCCCTGCGAGCCAGGTGGTGATGATCCCGGTTCAGCCCGACATTCCCTCACTGTATGAGACGCTCTCCGATTATTTCCCTGTTGGTGCGGCGATCGAACCGGAGCAACTCGACGATGGGAAGCATGTCTATCTGCTGACCCGCCACTTTAACGGTTTAACCGCAGAGAATGTTATGAAGTCCATCATTATCCAGCCAACCGAAGGTAACTTTGATTGGACAGGGGCAGACCGTCTGGTGCAGTTTGCGAGGGAGCATGACATGGACATACATGGCCATACTCTTGTATGGCACAATCAGGTCCCGGATTGGTTCTTCAATGACAGTCAGGGCCAACCCCTGACAGCCACACCGGAAAACAAGGACCTGGTGCTGAAACGTCTGGAGACGCATATTCGCGCGCTGGTTGGCCGATATAAGGGCGATATTGCTGTGTGGGATGTGGTTAACGAAGTGATCGATCCAAGCTACCCTGACTGCATGGCTCACACCAAGTGGTTCGAACTCACTGGCACCGATTACATTTACACGGCTTTTCGGGTGGCGCATGAGGTAGACCCTGAAGCCAAGCTGATCATCAATGAGTACAGCACACAGGATCCTCGAAAACGAACCTGCGTTTATAACGTGGTGCGCGATCTGCGGGCAGCGGGCCTGCCTGTGGATGGCGTGGGACATCAGATGCATATTGACGTGGAAAATCCCTCGGCAGAATCCATTGAGGAGACCATCCTCATGTTTGCCGAGTTGGGTGTGGAACAATATGTCACCGAACTGGATATGAGCATATACACCAATGACACAGACATCTACAATGTTACGAATGTGCCAAATGAAATCATGATCCAACAGGGCCATCGATACAAAGACGTTTTTGATGTCTTCAAGCGACTGGCAGAACATATTCAATCAGTGACATTCTGGGGCATGGCGGATGATCACACGTGGCTCAAGACATACCCCATCACACGGATTAATCTGCCACTACCCTTTGATGAAAAATTGGAGGCAAAATATGCCTACTGGGGAATTGTGAACCCGGATCCATCATATTTGCCCATGCTGATTCAGAAAGTGAACATTTCGCAAGGGACGCCCGTTATTGATGCAAAGCCTGATTTGCTCTGGAGCCAACAGCCCTGGATAACAATAAATGGCACAAAAGCACTGACGGTCAACTTCCAGACGCGATGGGATAAAGAGTACCTGTATTTATTTGTGGACATTAAAGGTTCTCCCGAGGATGTGGGGAAAATTGAGGTCTTTGTCGACGAAAATAAAAACAGGACCAAGACCTACGAGGGTGACGACCGGCACTATATTTTCCAGGACGATGTCTGTTCCTCCTGCGAAAACGGCTCATACCGTGTGGCAAAAGATAACGGCTATCAGTTGGAGGCAGCCCTTCCCCTGAATCTGGCGAATGGGAGGGGCGGCCAGAAGGTTGGCTTTGATATTCGTATCACGGAAAGCAGTCAGCCCGACACCCCGATCTCCTGGAACGACCTGACAAACAACCAGGATACCGATACATCCCAGTTTGGAACGCTGACATTTGCCGTTGCATCGAAATTGACCAGTGCGGTCCAGGGCACACCCGTCATTGATGCGGAGGAAGACGGGATTTGGGCAGATGCGAACGAGATCGTCACTGATGTATGGGCGCTGGGAGAAAGTGGGGCTACTGCAAAAGTCAAGACACTCTGGGATGACGCGCACCTGTATATATATGCGGTTGTGTCCGACACCCTGTTGAGTGACGCCAGCAGGAACGACTATGAACAGGACTCCATCGAGGTGTTCATTGATCAAAACAATGCCAAAACGGCAGCGTACCAGGCAGATGATGCCCAGTATCGGATCAGTTTTAATAATCTGCAGTCCTTCAACGGCGACGCGAAGGCTGAGTTGATTACCAGTAAAACAAAGATCGTGGATGGCGGCTATGTGGTCGAACTTGCCATTAAATTCGATGCGATCACTCCACAGGAAGGTGCATTGATCGGCTTCGATTTCCAGGTCAATAATGATGAAAATGGCGATGGTGTCAGGGACAGCATTTCCAAATGGAATGACCCGACGAACCTGTCTTACATGAATACCTCCAGATTTGGTTTGCTGATGTTTACCATTAAGTAATCTGGAAGCAGGAAATACACTGTGTAAGGTGAGCGAAACTCACCTTACACAGTTATCGTGTCGATCTTGCTTTTTTGTTTTAATAGGGCTGTTACCGGGAAACAGGAAACGATCCGTCAATCGGTTTATGGTCAGGGGGGCTTTGTTATGATTATTTTCCAATGAGTTTGAATCTACAGTCATCCTTTTAAGATCGTTCTGAGAATAAACCAATTCGGGTGGGCACTCTGCGATGGTTCGGATGTGTCAGGTAAATAATCTGGATGATAGACCGTTATACCAGTTGAGGTCACATGGTTGATCTCAATCAGGCATTTCAGACAGGCGAAGATATTTGGTCACGTTTAATCGCACTCTCGTAGCCGCTTGACGGGAAACCAGTACGTGTCCGATATAAAGCCGACCACGCAGTCTGGCTTTTTACATGATCAACTGCAAGCCATAAACACCGCTTGGCCGGATTGATAAACGTTACAATATTTCGGGTTTACTGTGAAATGAGGCGGGTCAGCCGCGCGAAATATTTATAGCGGTCACCACGGTAAAGGATCTTGACGAACTCAAAAGGCCGGCGGTTCTGCGAGTAGGTTGTTCGCTCTGTTAGTAACAACGGACTGGATTCAGCTATGTCAAGCAGTTCAGCTTCGCGGGGTGTGGCCAGTACAACCTCCAGTGTTTCGTCGGCCTCGGTCGGGATCAGGTGGAATTTTTCGCTCATCAGGGAGTAGATCGAGCCATTGACTTCCACTTCTTCACGGGTTAACGATTGCCCCTGGGGCAGCAATAAATAAGAGGTCTGGATTCCCATGGGCGTGCCATCACCGGTCCGTACGCGGTCGATCTTGGTTAACTTCTGGGTGTTGGATGTGATCTCAAGGCGTTGCCGCATCTGGTCTGTTGGTTCCACCTCGGCCACTTCCAGGATGATCTGACCGGGCTTCATGCCACGTGATAGCATATCCTCTGAGAAGCTGGTCAATTCCTGGATTCCTTTTTGAAGTTTTTGGGGTGAGACGAAGGTTCCGCGTCCATGTTCGCGATACAGGTAACCCTGGCGAACGAGCAGGTCGATGGCCTGGCGGATGGTTGCGCGGCTGACATTATATAGAGGCTCCAACTGGCGCTCCGAAGGGATGGGGGTGTGGGTCTTCCAGTCGCCTTCATCAATTTTGCGTTTTAGAATGGCCGCCAGTTGGTGGTATTTGGGTACAACATTAAAGGGATTAATGATGCTTGACATATGATATTATCCGTGCTATACTATGGTCTAGAAGACAGGACGTCATGTGGTCATTACCAGTTAGTATATATCTGATAACCATGACCTGTCAAGGTGACTGAATGCCCGAACCGACCGAAGAGGAACTCCATCAGATCGTCCAGCGCGTTTTGTCGCGCACATTGGGCGAGAAGCTGCCGATTGACAGCACGGCAGGATCCGATGTCAAGGATACAACAGAATCCAAGCCTGTGCAAGCATCCATTGCTCCGTCTGTTAATACATCTCCCCCCGATAAATCAAGGGGGACAGTGGCAATCGGAACCGATCATGGTGGTCTGGAGATGAAAGAGTCTCTGAAAACCTATCTGGTTGAGCTGGGTTATTCCGTCACCGATTGCGGAACGAACTCAAAAGAAGCAGTTGACTACCCGGATTTTGCGTTGGCAGTGGCGCAGGAAGTAACAGGTGGTAAGGCGTGGCGTGGGATTCTGATCGATGGTGCCGGCATTGGCTCTTGCATGGCGGCCAACAAGGTGCCCGGCATTCGTGCAGCCTTATGTTACGACTATACCAGCGCGTTGAACTCACGCGAGCATAATGACGCCAACATCTTGAGTCTGGGCGCAGGATTGATAGGAATGAACCAGGCCCGTACTATTGTTAAAACATGGCTGGCCACCGATTTTTTGGGTGGTCGCCATACGCGCCGGGTGGATAAAATCTCCGCCATAGAAAAACAATACCTGAAAGGGGAGAAATAGCATGATTGCTCCCAATACCACGAATGTTGAAGCAATTGTTGAAGTGGTGACCCGCGAAGTGCTGATTGCCTTACAGGAAGCCCGCCAGAGGGAATCCAATCCGCCTGGCTCAACCTGTACGGTGGAATGCGCTTACGGAGTGTGTGTGCAAACCTGTTTTGATCGAGTGGGTGAAGTGGTCTCTGCCGGTGCAGAACGTCTGACCAGCACGCTGGGTAATATACCAAAAGACCTGAACATGGCCGGATTGATTGATCACACCCTGCTGAAACCGGATGCCACCCATGATCAGATTGCACAGTTGTGTTTTGAGGCGCGCAAATATAATTTTGCCTCAGTATGCATTAATCCCACACACGTTAAGTTGTGTGCCGAGCTGCTCAAGGGATCCCAGGTGAAGGTGTGCACCGTGATCGGTTTTCCGCTGGGCGCGACCTCACCTGAGGTAAAGGTTTTTGAAGCGCAGAATGCCATTCAGCATGGCGCTTCAGAAATCGATATGGTCATTAACATCGGTGCCTTGAAGGCTCGCGATCTTGAGCTGGTCGCTCGTGATATCCATGGTGTGGTTACTGCAGGGCATGCGTCTGGTGCGCTGGTAAAAGTCATCATTGAAACAGCCTTGCTGACCGAGGAGGAGAAGGTCATGGCCTGTCTGTTGGCCAAGGAGGCTGGGGCGGACTATGTCAAGACTTCTACGGGTTTCTCGGGCGGGGGTGCAACAGTGGAAGACATCACACTCATGCGCCAGACGGTTGGGCCGACCATCGGTGTAAAAGCTTCTGGTGGAATACGCACGCGGGAAGATGCTGAGAAAATGGTCGCAGCTGGCGCCACCCGCATTGGGGCCAGCGCCGGTGTGAAGATCGTGCAGGCCGCGGAAACCACTGTGGTACCTGAGTTAACCACCGCTGTCGGAAAAGCGTATTAAGGATTGGAGTGAGTCATGCTGATCGCACGTGTAATTGGAACGACAGTCTCGACTGTAAAAGATGAAAAGATAAGTGGCCAGAAGCTGCTGGTAGTTCGCCAGACCGATGAGCGCGGTACCGCAGTGGGCAAGCCATATGTGGCCATTGATACAGTGGGCGTCGGGGTTGGCGAGTTGGTGTTAACCTGCGCAGGCTCATCTGCCCGCCAGACTTCTCAGACCAAGGATTGCCCGGTGGATGCGGTCATCATGGCGGTCATCGACACGCTGGAAGTTGATGGAGAGATCACTTTTAGCAAGTCCTGAAAGGCAAATTATAATGGATCAAGATCTAATCTCCATTCAGGAAGCCCGCGACCTTGTGAATGCTGCTCGTGCAGCACAGCAAACCTGGGCCAAGGCCAGCCAGGAACAGGTTGACCGAGTATGTGCGGCCATGGCAGAAGCGGCTTTTCAGGCTGCTGAAATGCTTGGACGTGAAGCCTGTGAAGAGACTGGTTACGGAATCCCAGCCCATAAAAAGATAAAAAACGAATTCGGATCCCGCTCTGTTTGGGAGAGCATCAAGGATGTAAAAACGGTGGGCGTGGTTGGTCATGACTCCGCCCGCAAGCTGTATGAAATTGCCTGGCCGATGGGTGTGGTGGCAGCATTAACCCCAAGTACCAATCCCACTTCGACTGCCATGTTCAAAACCTTGATTTCGGTTAAAGCCCGCAATGGGATTGTCGTCGCCCCTCACCCAACAGCAGCTCGGAGCACTTATGCAACTGTGAGTTTGATGGCAGACGCCGCTCTGGCAGCCGGGGCACCAGCCGGATTGATAGGTTGTTTTAAGAATGTCAGTTTGTTGGGCACACAGGAATTAATGAATCATAAATACACTGCATTGATCCTGGCAACTGGCGGCAGTGCGATGGTGAAAGCAGCTCATTCGGTTGGTAAGCCGGCATATGGGGTTGGGCCGGGTAATGTCCCGGTCTATGTTGATCGTTCGGCCGATATCGAGCGCGCCGCACGTTATATCGTAACTTCAAAAGCATTCGATTTCTCAACCATTTGTGCCACTGAGCAGGCTGTTATAGCTGATCAGCCGGTCGCAATTCGCCTGGCAGAATTGATGCAGACATATGGCGCCTTTTTTGTGGATGAGCAACAGGCAGAAGCGCTTCGCAGGACATTGTTCGCACCAGATGGTACGATCAATCCGAGAACAGTGGGAAAATCACCTCAAGTGCTTGCCAGTCTGGCCGGATTCCGGGTTCCTGAAAACTCCCGCATCCTGGTGGCTCGTCTGAATCGGGTCGGAAAAGAGGAGCCCCTATCCCGCGAGAAATTAACCACTGTTCTGGGTTGGTATGAGGCGGAGGGTTGGGAGGCTGGTTGTGAGAGGTCAATTGAATTGATCCAGTTTGGTGGGCGTGGTCACAGCCAGATCATACATGCCAACGACGAGAAGGTCATCATGGCTTTTGGTCTGGAAAAGCCGGTCTTCCGCATTCTTGTGAATACCATGGGTACGCTGGGTGCGATCGGTTTCACTACTGGCGTTATGCCTTCTATGACCCTGGGTGCAGGCGGTATTGGTGGATCGATCACCGGAGATAATATCAGTGTGTATCACTTGTTCAATGTCAAGCGGCTGGCGTATGAAACCACACCGCCGCCCGGGCAGTTATTTGAGTCAGTTGTTCAATCGCCCGGCATATCCGCCGCAGAAGTCGAGCGGATGGTGCAGAGCGTTTTGCAGGAATTATTAAGCAAACCTTGATTGAAAAAAGGAGTAGAAAATGTCCCCAGAAACAGTTTTGATAGCCCTTGGAATGGTTGAAACCCGTGGTTTGGTGGGTGCCATTGAGGCTGCGGATGCCATGGTCAAGGCCGCCAATGTTAACCTGATCGGTTCGGAATATATAGGCGGCGGATATGTGACCGTGATGGTACGTGGTGATGTCGGGGCGGTGAAATCCGCAACAGATGCCGGCGCAGCTGCGGCCAAACGGGTTGGTGACCTGGTATCGGTTCATGTCATACCAAGACCGCATGAAGAAGTTGAGATGATCCTGCCTGCCAAGACAAAGGGCGCCAGCGGCGGACGTGGCACAGCGGCCAAGTAATTTGCCGGTGAACAACTGCCGACCGCATGATTTTTGCGGATTGGATGACACCCTGCCGGAAGATGACCTTGGCGGTCTTTCGGCAGGGATTGCCACCGATTACCGGCACCTTAACTGGTGACCGGAGACTGGAGAAAGTATGTCTGATAGTTTTTCCCTACGTTGTTATTGCTATATTGACCGCATGCAGGCGCAATTTGCTGCATTCATTGGCACGGTGACCCAGGGAGATCTGCCGGTTGAAGGTATGGCTGCTTTGTATGTTGAGATGGCACCTGGTAATGAGGTTTTTCGGGTGGTGGATATCGCGGTTAAAGCAACAGAGGCCAGGCCTGGAGCCCAGATTGTTGAACGTGAGTTTGGCATGTTTGAGGTCCACTCGATGCGTCAAGCCGAAGTGATCGAAGCCGGCAATATGGTGCTGAGTCGTCTTGATTTGCGAATCGAAGACCGTATGAAACCACAGATTGCCTCCATTCAGGTGATCACACGTATCGACCCCTACCAGGCGCAGCTGTTAAACAGGTTCCGCAGGGGCTCCATGCTCGTTCCCGGTGAGACCCTGTTGGTGGTGGAATGTGCGCCTGCTGCATATATCAACTACGCCTGCAATGAAGCAGAAAAGAAAGCCACCATTAAACTGGTGCATGTATCTTCCGTTGGGCGCTTTGGCCGCATGTGGCTATCAGGTTCAGAAGCTGAAATCATGACAGCGCGGGATGCTGCCGTGAGGGCGCTTGAATCGCTGGAAGGTGTTTCAGGAAGCTGACAGGCTTGTATCACGAAATGGAGTAAAACATGCCAAAAACGTTTATCACCGAGCGTGACATAGAAGATATGGCGCGGCGCGGGATCATGGAGTTGGCTGTAGACGATAATATCGTGTTGACCGACCTGGCTTATGAGAAGGCCGGACGCTTGGGCGTGAATTTACTGCAACAGAATGGGCAACCGCCCGCCGCACCCATACGACCTTATCTGTCACAGCCGGCAGAAAAGCCTCACCAATCTGAGGGGGTTTGGGCCAATGTCCGTCCATCCACCGAACAAAGCCGCGGAAGCAGCATGGTATCAGTGATTGATGAACCTGGTGAATTAAAGAAACGGGTGATTGATGCTGTCAACAGCAAACTCGAGGGCAAGGTTGATCCGGCCATGTTAAAGACAATTGTCGAGCGAGTGCTTTCAGACCTGGGAGTCCATTAAATATGCTGTTTGGTCGTGTCGTGGGTTCTGCTGTTGCCACTGTGAAATACCCGGGCTGCGAAGGAATGAAGCTGTTGATGGTGCAACCCCTTAACCGCAATTTGCATCCCGTTGGTGGTATCCAGGTTGCGGTGGATGTGGTGGATGCAGGCTATGATGATTTGTGTGTCATGGTTCGCTCGCGGGAAGCCTCACTATCCTTGCCGCATGAGAAGGTCCTTCCGATTGACCTGGCGCTGGTTGGTGTGGTGGACGATCTTCAACTGCAACCGGATGGGGTTTTTGATTTCACCCTGAAACCCGGATGGGTCAAATACACGTGAGGATGGAATGATCATTGGTAAAGTCACCGGGACTGTGGTCACAACCATCGGCCACCCGCATTACAAAGGCCGACGATTGCTGGTGGTCCAACCAATGATCATGGCGGGCGATCAGGCCGATGATGATTTCCTTGCACTTGATTCAACGCATGCGGGAATCGGAGATACTGTGCTGGTCAACCGAGAGGGGAATGGAGCTCGCCAGGTGTTGCACAACCCGGATGCCTGCGTTATATCGGTGATCGTTGGCATCCTTGATTCGATTTATCTTGAAAAGTAATGGATGATTGACCATCATCATCGATGGTCACAACACCATCTTTAAGATTATCGTTGGTTTTATGGTAATATACCCGGGTGATAATAACGTATTACTTGTTATGATAAATTACCATAATTGTAATACCAAATTCTAATCTATTTTTAATGTACTGCCAATTATCTGTTGTATACTCTTACATGAGACACCCTACTGTAATAGGTAAAGGTGTCTACCACCGGTAAATTCTCCTGCATGTCCCCCCCATGCAGGAACAAGATGATATCGGTGGCATTCCCTCCCTGAGGACCGCCTGATGTGGACCCCCCATATCAGGCGGTCAACTTTAAATGGCCGCGAAGCATTTTGAGAGGGAAACAATTACACTTATTATGCTTACAGAGGTGTGTTTTCCAGGTTCGAACGCGGGCTCTTCTTTAACGCAGGTTTCCTGGAGGAACCTCGATAACTGGGAACAGATATTTCAATGATTTTGCATAGGCGGTCATCGGTCATGCGGCTTAACAGCCTTTTATCGAGATCCGAAATCCTGGCACTGACGGTGATCACGGTTGGGAGCGCTGAATTGTAGCGGTGATTGAAGAGTTGATACAATTTCTCGCGCGACCAGGGTGTAGTGGTTTGGGTGCCCAGATCATCCAGGATCAGGAATGATGCAGTACGGATATCTTCGAAACGACGGTCATAGGAAATATCACTGTCAGGGCTGAAGGTTGCCCGCAAGTGATCAAGCAGATCGGGAACACTGACAAACAGGACAGATTTTTGTTTGGTGGTTAACTCATGCCCGATGGCAGCAGCCAGATGTGTTTTACCACAACCATATTCTCCATGAAGAACCAGCCAGCCATCCGGGTTGGCTGCATACTCCTTGGATATCTGGAAGGCTCGTTCAAGTGTTGCCAGCTTTTCCTTTGATATGCTTTCACTTTTTCGCAAGTCGAAGGTGTCAAACTTTTGAAACAACAATGTGCCAAGAGCGGACAATTCCGGGTAATCGTTTGCAGCAGCAGGATTGCGATAATCTGGTGCTTGAATGTTTACCCTTTCGACCGCTGTGCTGTCGAGGAATCGTGAACGCAGGCGCCCCTCAATGAGATCAACGGATTGGTTTGAGGTGACCACAAGCGGCATGCGGTTGATATAGCGGTAGTTGATGATCTGGAATAGTTTCTCAAGTGCCCAACTGGTCATGTTTTGGGTGCCAAAATCATCCAGTATCAGCAACGGGATATTCCGAATTTCATCGAACCGTTCTTCAAAGCTGGTCTCTTCACTGTCAAAGGTGAAACGCAACGAATCCAACAAGTCTGGTACCGTAAGAAAAAGAGTGGGAATATTACGAGCTACCGCCGCGTTGGCAATTGCTGCGGCCAGATGTGTTTTCCCGCACCCGTAGCCACCCCAGATGAATATCCAACCGGTGAGATTATCGGCATAACGCCTGGTGGTGATATATGCGGTTTCAACTGAATCCGACTGGGTTTTTGAATAATTATCCCTTCCGTGTGATTGAAAGGTGGCAAATGTCAGATCCTTCAGGGCATCCAGGTTGCTCATTTCATACAAGCGACTTCGGAAGGATGCCGTTACCTGATCCTTACGGCATTCACAAACCTGCACTTTTCCAAAATCGGGATGTCCGACTGGCAGATCCTGGCTGATAAAACCAATCCCCTTGCAAATGGGGCAATTGGGGTCTCCGATTGCCTTTTTGATGGAATTCGTCTCAACACTTTCCGGCTTTACCACCTGATTTGGGTTATGCTTGGCTTGAATATTCCGGGCAACCTTCCCGGCTGTGTCTTTAATAGGATCCATCTCGACCATTCTCCTTCCATTTCCGCAGGATGGCTTCCACATATTTCCAGCGGCGGCTGTTGTTCTGAACAGCCAGCTCAATGGCCTCCTCGATCCAGGCAGCCGGATAGTTGATTTCAGCGTCTTTCAGTATCTCTGCCATCATGGGTGTAAGGGCAGCGATATTTTGCTCGTAAAGTTCAAAGATGTTCGGTCGAATGATATCCATCTGAACTGGGTGGCTTGCTAGCTGATCGATGGTCACCTGTCCTGAGTGCAGTGCGGCCATAGCCGCCTGACTGCGGGGCGTGTTGG
>JAFGXF010000116.1 GCA_016936755.1 Anaerolineaceae bacterium
ACCATCAAGAGGTTGCACGACAGCAATCAAGAAAATAAACCCAAAACCCGCCATTACCACGAATAATTCTAGTGACTGAGCGAGGGTTTTGGATTTTCCTTGATTTCCCACGAGAAATCTCATTATTGATTTCCAGTTGTTACACCGAGCCCGATTTCCTGTGGGTGAACCAATCTGGATAACCGATAAAATATCGTAAAATCACCAATCTTGGATTCCCGCCACTCCACTCCCAGCAGGGCAAACTGATCCCTGAGATAATCATCAAGCCAGTCTTGCCTGGCTGTAATATATGCAACATCATCACTTGCTGATACCATTTGACGATACAGCGGGTATCGATCATCCCTTTCTGTATATCTGTAATCACGGTGATAAGGCAAACGCGGAATGAAGATAAGTTGCTCTTCCGATAAAAAAGCCAGCGGATAAGCAATCCAATAGGTTGTGTATCCGCGTTTCAGGGAATTATCCTGTAGAAAACTGATCAAATCATGTCGATCCCGATGGTCATAGATAGTGGATGAATCAAACTGGGTTGTAAAACCAGGAGGATACTTCAGCCAGCATTGAGCAGTTCCCCCAAGATTGTAAAGGATTAGAAGACCAAGTATACTCAGCCGCCAATTCCCGAAACGGGGGGGAAGGCTCAAAAAAGCACCTGTCATGATCGAAAGTACCACGCTAACGGGTAAAAAATATCTGCCGGATGGATCGTTTCCGAAAGGGGTGAGAATAAAACCAGTGATCAGACACAAAATGATCAACCACAGCAATATTCCCCTGGCCAATAAACCCGGTATGGTTTTCATTTGCTTTAAGAAACCGGTTAGAATGATGACCCAAATTATGAATACAAGCGGCAGTAAGGGTAGAAGCAGCCATCGTATTTCCCAGGATGGGCGAAATCCAAAAATAACCGTTAATCCGAATAATAAGAATGACACAATACGATTGCCCAATCCTTGAAAAAAACCAACTTCCGGGTAAGCAATCACACTTCCAGATAACTCAGATATCAGGCTTGTAAATCCATATTGAAATCCATAGATCCACCAAGGCAAAGCCCCTACAATAAATGCAAAGGTTAACAAGCCCAATCTTCCCAAAAGCATTGGCGCAGACATACGCCACTTTTTTTTAATTAGGTAAAAGAAACAAATACACACTGCAGGGATTGAATACACAAGTGTTATTCCATTAACCCAAACACCCAATCCTGTGAGAAATCCCAGCAAAAGCCATCCATGCCACGTATTCTTGTCCATGACCTGTAAACATGCCAACAGAATCAAGTTACCGATGAATAAAGCTTCTCCGTAACCGCCCAGTGAAATGGTTGAGTATAAAGTGACATTGACAGTTGGAACGGCCATCAGTAAAGCGGCTATCCACCCAGCTTCCACTTTGCCGATGATTCGATATCCCAGTTGATAGGTTGTAACGATCGTTCCACAAAAAAGCAGGATTTGCACACACCGGATGGCAAGGACACTCTTACCTAAAAGAAGAAAAGCACCTGCAACGAACAGGGCATCCAGACTGCCCATGTAGGATTGCCCCCAGAAGAACACCGGTAATTCACCATCCAGTATGTGAGCAGCCATTAGCCCGACAACAGCCTCATCAGCATTGAAGGGTAGCCTGTCAGTTGCCAGCAGCAGCGTTTTTATTCCAATCCCAAGCAACAGAATAACTGCCACAATAATCCAGGGATGCTTCTTAATGGGGTGATGATCTGTGATCATTGATAATCCAATGTATTTTGTAACATCCGAATCAATTGTACATCATCGCAATTGACTCAATGCTGTTTGACGCTTCATCCATCGTCTTCTATAATAATCATATGTTCAATCGTTTACTGAACAATTCAAAAGTGATTAGATGGGTTTTGGTGGTTGTATTCACTATTGTGGGAGTGTATTACTATGCAACCATAAACAAGGTCCCCTTCCACCCCGATGAATCCACATATATTTATATGAGTAATGATATTTATCAAACATTCAGCGATCCGCGCTCCGTGCAATATACGGATCGTGCACCTGATGATATCAAACAGCACTATCGGTTGGTCGATCCCGCATTATTGCGTTATGTAATTGGTGCTGGTCTGGCAATCACAGGAAAAACACCTCTTCCTGTAGACTGGAATTGGTCATTAAATTGGCAGGAGAACATCAATCAAGGCGCATTGCCCGATGAACGCGAATTGATGATCAGTCGTATAGCAGTATCGTTCTTTTTCCTTTTAGGCTTGCTATTGATTTACAAAACAGGCACATACCTCCAAAATTCATTGACCGGCCTGCTCGCAGTTATCATGCTTGGTGTAAATGCCCTTATCCTGTTGCATACACGACGGGCAATGCCGGAAGCGATTCTCTTTCCAGCACTTTGTTTCACCTTATGGAGTTTCATACACATCAACCGGTTCTCCTGGCTATCAGGGCTGGCTGTGTTGATTGCTGTTAATGCAAAACTATCTGCCGCCCCACTCATTCTTATGGGGATGATCGCCATCTTTATTCTGGATCGAGATCATTTCATTTCTGTTCGAAAGCGGTGTATTAACTTTTTGGTTTTTATCAGTTTTATTCTCATCGGAACTTACATATTAAATCCGGTACTATGGGCAGATCCTCTCCGGGTTTTCCAACTTGCTTTTAATGAGCGAGCGGAACTTGTGAACGCACAAATCCAGACACTGCAACAATTAAATCCAGCCTATGCTTTAACCAGTCTGGACAAACGTGTTGCAAGTCTTATTGCCCATCTTTTCTTCAGTTATCCTGCTGCACTCGATACCGGTAACTACCTTGAAAATCTCAAACCATCCATTGATATGTATTTCTCCATACCAGGAACAACACTGATGCGTGGCCTTCTGGGAGGTTTGATTTGTTTCATTCTTGCAGTATTTGGATTCTTTTTAATGATAGTCAGAACAATTCAAAAAAAAGGGACAGCTATCATGTTCCAGATTCTATTCCTGCTGGGTTGCATCATGCAATTCAGCGCGATGAGCATCACTATTCCCCTGCCCTTTCAAAGATATGTAATCCCCTTATTACCTTTCACATGCCTTATTAGTGCTTATGGTCTCGGCCAGGTTTTATTGCCAGAAAAAAAGGCTCCCGGATAAGGGAGCCTTTTGATATATATCACCGAGCGCTTTAGGGAACTTCAACAATCGGCTTCTTACTCTGTCGGATTCCCCAAATCATACCAAACAGCAATACAGCAACTGCAACCCAACCACCCACACCCAGATCGGTATACCGTACAATGACGGGGGCAGCCAATAGGCTGACCATATTGACCACTTTAATCATTGGATTTAAGGCAGGACCAGCAGTGTCCTTGAGTGGATCACCAACCGTATCGCCCACTACCCCGGCTTTATGGCGTTCAGAACCCTTGCCGGTATTCGCTTTCAAATCCCTGGTTTCATCCTCAATGGATTTCTTGGCATTATCCCAGGCACCGCCGGCATTCGACATGAACACCGCCAGCAACTGTCCACTGAGGATCACACCCGCCAAATAGCCACCCAGCGCTTCCACCTGCAGAACCAGACCAACCAGCAAGGGCATAGCGATTGATATCACAGCCAGTGGGATCAATTCCTGCTGAGCCGAGCGCGTTGAAATTCCCACCACACGGGCATAGTCTGGTTTGACCGTGCCTTCCATGATGCCTTTGACCTTGAATTGTTTGCGCACTTCTTCAACGATCTGCCCGGCAGCTCTGGATACGGCTCGAATTGATAGTGAACTGAACAACCAGGGTAAAGCGCCACCAAGAAGAAGTCCAATGAACACCTTGGTTTCTGATACACGAATCGAATCCATTACGGGTAAGCCCATGCCGGCCTGAACCCGCCCTACATCTGTGATAAAGGATGCAAACAGACTGACCGCAGCGATGACAGCTGAGGCAATGGCTACACCCTTGGTGATGGCTTTGGTCGTATTGCCGACGGCATCCAGATCAGCCATGATCTGACGTGCTTTCATGGTTTCCTCGTCATGCATGTCATGCCAGGCCATTTCCCCGATGCCATTGGCGTTATCGGATATGGGACCATAAGAATCCATGGCCACATTGTTACCGGTATGACTCAGCATGCCAATACCAATCATGGCTACCGCATATAGAACGTATAACGAGCCATCAGCACTATAGAGTATTACGCCTAAAATAAAGCTGATCACGATAACGAACAACGCCCAAACACTGGATTCCATACCCACCGAAAGACCGGAAAGGATGGTTGTGGCTGGGCCGGTATCAGTCGACTTGACAATCTCCTTGACCGGGGGTTTCTTTGTTGAAGTAAAGTAAGATGTCAGGGGATTGAATGCTACGGCCAATCCAACACCGATGGAGGTAAGCATTGCCAAACGCCAATCGCCTGCATATAGTATGGCCACCAGGAATGACCAAATAACCGTATTCACACTGGAGACTTCATAAGACCGGAACATGGCTTCTTCGGCATCGTGGGCGCGCATGAACTTGATCGGGAATTTCTCCCAGATTGGTACGGTGAAGGTTCCCAATATGGAACTGATCACGCCAATTCCGCGGATGATCAATGGATAGACGATCCATTTCAAACTGTGTGTTGGATCTACAGCCATGAGAGACAAACCAAGGATCAACGCAGAAACGATGGTTACTTCATAACTTTCAAATATATCAGCTGCCATACCGGCGCAATCGCCTACATTATCCCCCACCAGATCGGCAATAACAGCTGCATTTCGCGGATCGTCCTCAGGGATATCCTTCTCGACCTTGCCCACCAAATCCGCACCGACATCAGCTGCCTTGGTAAAGATACCACCACCTACACGCATGAACAAAGCCAGAAGCGTACCGCCAAAACCGAATCCAATCAGTGCATCTGGAGCAGCTTTACCAAAAATAATGAAAATAGCGGTTCCACCCAGAAGGCCCAAACCATCTGTCAGCATGCCTGTAATCGTTCCGGCATAATACGCAATTGATAAAGCTTCATTAAATCCCCGTCGTGCAGCGGAGGCAGCCCGTACATTCGCCTGGATGGCCATACGCATACCCAGTTGACCAACAATAAGTGAGAAGGATGCGCCGAGGATAAAAGCGACAGTCCTGCCTATGGCAATAACCATTTTGAGAGATGATTCCGACAGGTTACTAAATTCTTCAACCGCTTCGGTACTGGGTTGGACCACATATACACTCAGGAACAGCGCTATGGTCAGCAGACCGATGACCGGCAGGATCGTCTTCAGTTGCCGGTTGAGATAGCTGTCAGCCCCAATGCGGATCGCATTCCAGACTTCCTGCATCTTGGCAGTACCTTTGTCCTTCTTAAGAACTTTTCCACGTAACAGCCATGCATACAATAAACTGATGAAAGCGGTGATCAGAACACCAAGAATGGCTATTTGTTCAAAGCCATTCAATCCATGTCTTGCCAAACCCAAAATATTCATGTATTCTCCTTAACAGAAAAAAGATTGATGATGATTTCCTGATTGCACACAAGTTTTCAATTTTACCCAGCCTGCCCCATCCTGTCAATTAATCAATAGGATGAATTAATGCCTTAATTCTGGTTCTCCAACCCATTATTAACAGACCAATACACAGCTTCATTTTTTTGATCGCCATGGGCGCATCATTGATAACCTGAGATTGCTTTTAAATTCATTGTGATGTTTTCTTTATACATTAGTTTTATATTAGAAATAGAGCAAGTACTTGACTTTTATATGTTGCTTGTTGTATAGTGATAGACGGCATTTTAGAGGTTTATAGCCCGGCTAGCTATCAATATCCCAATGAAGGGTGTATAACCTCTTTTTTTATTGTACGGATCCCGGTTCGAGGAGATAAGATGATTAAAGTTACCAAATTGACAAAGGATTACGGTGCCCGCAGGGCAATCGATAATCTGTCTTTTCACGCTGAAAGAGGCGAAGTCATTGGTTTCCTTGGTCCAAACGGTGCTGGCAAGACGACCACCTTGAGGATATTGTCTGGTTATATGCCACCTACTTTCGGTAAAGCGGAAATTGGGGGATTCGATGTGGTTGATCAATCCCTTGAAGTACGGAAAATAGTTGGTTATCTGCCTGAAACCGTTCCTTTATACCCTGACATGACTGTATTCGAATTTTTGAAATACAAGGCTGACCTACATCATATTCCTAACGCTGAAGACCGTGTCGACGAAGTGCTCGAAATGGTTGATATGCTTGATCGCTCAGAAGGTTATATTGCGGCATTATCGAAGGGGATGCGCCAACGAGTTGGTCTTGGTCAGGCATTATTACATAAACCAGAAGTCCTTATTCTGGATGAACCCACAATCGGGTTGGATCCTGCCCAGATCATTGAGGTCAGGAACCTTATCAAGCGCATTGGCAAGGAACGCACCATCATGCTTTCCACACACATCCTTTCAGAAGCTCAGCAGGTGTGTGATCGTGTCTTGATCATCAATAAAGGCCACATTGTGGCAGAAGATACACCCGAAAGACTGCAATCACGACTCGCTGGCTCACAGAGAGTGGAGCTGAGGATTCGCAAGAATTCGGAAGAGGCCATGCCACTGATCAAGAAAGTGCGTGGAGTAACCAATGTAACAGTTACAACTGACGATCTACTCGAATTTGAGATGGGTGCCAACCAGGATGTACGTCCAAATGTTGCACGTGCCATTGTTCAAGGTGGATTTGATCTGTTGGAAATGAAGCAGAACACACTCAGCCTGGAAGATATCTTCCTCGAGTTGACCCGTGATGAAACAACTCCACCCAGCTTAAAAGACAGAGCTGATCAACCATAATCTTAATGTGAAAGAGGTTTTCGTATGAGAAACATCTGGACCATTGCTAAACGAGAGTTGCATTTGCTGTTTATCGGTCCCATTGCCTATATCACCATGATTGTCTTTTTATTAACCTTGGGTATCTTCTTTTATATTGAATTATCTTATGCAATTCAGACCCAACAGTATATCCCCACCATGGGCACGTCCTTTCAATTGATCGCATTTCCACTATTATTCTTGGCCATTCCAGCAATTACGATGCGTTCAATTGCCGAAGAAAAACGAACCGGCACCCTTGAATTTCTTCTAACTGCTCCTGTCAGGGATTGGGAATTGATTACCGGAAAATGGCTGGGGGGATTCCTTTTCTTTCTGATCACTTTGGCGGTCACATTGGTGTACCCACTTGTTCTATCTCTAATAATCAAACCCGGGATTGACCTGGGCGCAATTCTGGCAGGATATATCGGTTTGATATTACTGGCATCCGCGATGACGGCAATCGGAATCGCCATGTCATCCTTGTTCAATAACCAGATCGCTTCTCTGTTTGCCACACTGGGTGTCATTATCGTATTTTGGATCATATCAAGTCCGGCACAGTACATGGAGGGAATTGGCGGTGATATTCTTCGTAACTTGAGTCTAACGACCCATTTATACGACACCTTCCTGGCTGGAATACTTGACCTAAAGGATATGCTGTATTACATCAGCTTCACCGTTTTTGCACTATTCATTGGAAAGACTGCGGTAGAAATCAGGAGATGGGGCTAATGAATCCAAAACTGCGAAAATACAGTGTAATTGGTTTATATGTCGCACTCGCTGCGGCGTTGACCACCCTGGGCTTGTATATTGTTTATAAGGAATTCAATCTGGGTGTACAGGTTGGATTGGGTTGCATTGTGATTGGACTGGCATTATTTGCCATTCTGGACCCGCAACGTGTGCGGGAAGTTTTCACCGGTAGACAAGCCAAGTATGGTTCCAACGCTTTTGTTATGGGATTGGCTACACTGGGCATCCTGATCATTGTAAATTATCTGGTATATAACTATAACAAGACCTGGGATTTGACCCAGGACAAGGCCAATACATTAACCCAGGAGACAATCGATCTATTAAAATCCATGCCGGATAAAGTGACTGCGCAGGCTTTTTTCACGAGTCAGGCAAGTACTGATTCCGCCCGTGCGATACTCACACAATATAAATCCGCCTCTGAAGGTAACTTCAACTTTGAATTTATCGATCCGATCAAGGACCCGGTTGCAGCTCAAAACGCCAACATTACCAGCGATGGTATGGTTGTTCTACGCATGGGTGATAACCAGGAACCAGTCACTTATCTGAGTGAACAGGAAATCGACACAGCCTTGATCAAATTGATCAACCCTCAGTCAAGATCAGTTTATTTCCTGACCGGTCATGGAGAACATGATATCACCAGTTCCAGCCAGGAGGATGGTCTGTCTTCACTTAAAACGATCCTCGAGTCAAAGAATTACGCTGTATCTTCATTAAACCTGCTGCTTGATAATCAAATCCCGGAAGATGCTTCTGTTATCGTGATCAATGGTCCCCGCAAGCCCCTCTCTCAGAGAGAAGTCGACCTAATTAAGACTTTTCTCGGTGAAGGAAAAGCATTAATTCTTTTACAAGATTCAGTTGCACAAATCTCATTGGGTAATGAAGCTGATCCACTGGCAGAGTATATCGCATCGGACTGGGGTTTGGTCATGAATCCCGACCTGGTTGTGGATCTCACCTCTCAAAGCGCAACTGTTGCCATCGGAAACCCCTCCACCTATGGTTCCAGCCCTATTACCAGCAGCATGCGCAACCTGGCCACTGTGTTTCCAGTTGCGCGCAGTATTACTGCCTCAGAGATCAGTGGAATCACGTATGTTAGCCTGGTTACTACTTCGTCTCAATCCTGGGGTGAGGTCAGTCTGGAAGGTATCGAAAACACAAGTGCCCAGTATGACGAAGGCATAGATTTCCTTGGGCCCCTGACCCTGGTTTACACAGCTGAAAATTCAACAAATCAGAGCCGATTGGTGTTATTCGGCGATACTGATTTTTCTGTAAATGGTAATTTAACTGCGTATGGCAACAGTGATTTGCTGGTGAACTCAATCGATTGGACTACCGGATTGGAAAATCTTATCAGCCTGACACCTCGCACAACCACATCACGCGTTCTGGTAACACCTAAAGTCTACACCCTCGGATTGATCTTCCTGCTGACAATCATCATTATTCCAGGTGTGGTTGTCCTGTCGGGTATTCTGGTGTGGGCCGGGCGCAAAAAACGAGGCTAGGCTATGATCCGAAAGTCTACCTATACGCTCCTGATCATATTGCTGGTACTCCTGGCTGTGGTTATTTTCTTGCAACGTACACCAGGTATGAATAATACATCCAGTCCACCCACTGCCACTCAAAGCCCTTTGGTGATGGATTTTACAGGCAAAACAGTAACATCCATATTCATGTCAGACGATCAAGGGCATGTTTTCAAAGCGATTCTTGATAATCAAGGCACCTGGTATGTTGAACTTCCGTCTGGATGTTTATTGGTAGCCGATAAAATCTCATCCACTTTATCATTCCTGCGTGGTTATACAGTAATGGTCAATCTTGAGACTCCTCCTGCATTGGCAGATGTTGGCCTGACAAGACCAACTTATAAGATGGAACTAATATTTGACGACGGTTCTATTCAGACGATGTCTGTTGGGTCCATCGTTCCAACCGGCAGCGGTTACTATGTACAGGTGAATAAGGATCCTGTAATCGTAGTATCAACCTATTCGATTGATTCACTGTTTGAACTGGTCAGCACGGCATGTGCAACGCCTACACCTGAAGCTACATTGACGTTTACGCCGGATCCTTCATTACTCCAAACAGTTGAACCAACTTTATCGCCAGTACCATAGAGTTTCCAGAATCTATTGCTTTTTAGATATAGAAGTTGTATTCTATAAATGAAGAAAATATCCATATACTGGAAATTACATCTACTTATCAAGGACTTGAGATAAAAAAACTCATGATTTCAAAGGAAATAATCAAAGGTGTTGAGGAAGAGGATGAAGAATATTCGCCCATAGCCAGATTGATCGATCTCGGGCGACAAAAATCGTTTGTCACAATTGACGATATCATTCATTTCTTCCCGGACGCTGAACAGGATGTTGAACAACTTGAGGAGGCATTTGCCGCTCTCCTCAGTGCTGGCATTCCCTACGTGGAGGATGTTGCCAGCCTGGGTGAACCCTCAGAGGAAGAATTATTGGCTGAAGAAGCTGAGGAAGAAGAAGAACCCCCCATCACCGATCTGGCTTTGGATGATCTTGCCAATATCGACACAGACGACACGATTGGTTTATACCTAAAGGAAGTCAGCCGTGTTCCACTGCTCACTGCAGAACAGGAAGTTGAACTGGCGCGCAGGATCGAAACCGGACGTATCGTGCGAGAGGAATTGGCCCGGGGTGTTACCAGCATGAAGAAGCGCCAGGAATTGCGCCACATGATCGAAGATGGCTGGGGTGCAAGGGAACATTTGATCACCGCCAATTCACGTCTGGTAATCAGTGTCGCCAAGAAGTACATGGGAAGGGGTGTTCCCTTTCTTGATTTGATTCAGGAAGGGAATATCGGTCTGATACGTGCGACAAAGAAATTTGATTACCGCCGTGGGCATAAATTCAGTACATACGCCACCTGGTGGATCCGTCAGGCGGTTACGCGTGCCATTGCTGATCAAGGCCGAACAATTCGTGTACCAGTTCACATGGGCGACCAGATCAATAAATTGTTACGCGTTCAGCATCAGTTAACGCAACGACTTGGCCGTGAACCAACCGTTGAGGAATTAGCGGACGAGCTTGAGGTTCCACCGAAAAAAGTGGAAAACATGATTCAGGTGGCGCGCAGGCCATTATCGCTTGAAACACCAACTGATGATGAAGAGGATTCTGTGCTGGGTGATTTCATTGAAGACGATGAAGCTTCTCCACCGGATGATACAGCCACTTATAATTTACTGCGTGAGCACCTGGGTGATGTATTAAATTCCCTCCCTCCCCGCGAAGTGCGCATTTTGCAATTACGTTATGGTCTTTTAGATGGCCAAGCCTATACGCTTGAAGAGGTTGGCAGGAAGATGGGAGTGACGCGTGAACGAGTCAGGCAAATAGAGGCTCAGGCTTTAAGCAGATTGAGACACCCATCAATACGCCGGAAGTTACGCGATTATCTGGGCGACTGATTCTCTGTAGATCGTTCTGATTTCATCATTCAAAGACGTGCTCCTTTTTTACGGCACGTCTTTGTTTTTGGTACATTACTTGCATTACCTTGCTAAATATGCAAAAATAGGGCATAGTTATACATTGAGAAGGACTATAAATGGCTAAAGTATCTCTGCGTGGTTACAACACAGAAATCGACCGCCTCATCGATAACAACCAGCTTGATGAAGCCATTGCACACTGCATCCATATCCTTGGAATCTATCCCAAGCATGTGGATACCTACCGCATTCTCGGGAAAGCATTTCTTGAGCGACAGCGTTATAGTGATGCAGCTGACATGTTCATGCGCGTTTTGGCGATCTATCCGGATGACTTTGTCGCCCATATCGGCATCAGCATCGTACGTGAAGAACAATCGGATCTTGATCATGCTGTCTTTCACATGGAACGCGCTTTTGAAGTCCAACCAACCAATACAGCCATTCAAGATGAATTAAAACGACTGTATGCGAAACGGGATGGGGTCGCTCCTGCCAAGATACGCCTGACACACCCGGCTTTAGCCCGTTTGTACAGCAAAGGTGATTTAACCGATCAGGCGTTGGGTGAACTGACAGTAGCATTAACCGATTCCCCAAACCGCTCTGACATCCTCGCTCAGCTGGCTGAAATACAGATCAGAGAGAATCTTAATTCTGAAGCAATTGAGACATGTAACAAGCTGATTGAAAGCCTTCCCTATTGTTTTGGTGCATTAAATGTACTTACTCGATTACTTCCAGGAACTCCATCCGCCCAGGAAGCTTCTGTTTTCCAGGCACGGATCAATGAATTGGATCCTTATTTTGAGTTCAAGTCAAACACATCTCAATCTATCACTGATGTCTCTGACGATGCTGTAATGATCGAACCCATGGTCTGGTCCCCTGAATCAGAAATTGCAGTGAACAAATCCGATTGGTCTTCAGAAATCGCTATGCATATGGTCGATCCATATAAATATGACGCATCTGATATTTTAAGGACGATCGAAGATACATCCCATGATACTGAAGTACCAACCCAACCATTTAAAAAACACCCGGTAAAAGCACCTCTTCAACCGGTAAATCCATCAGATGAATTACCTGCTTGGATGGAATCGGCCGGATGGTCGAAATCGGGAGAGACAACTGAAATGAAACCTTCTGATGGAAATTTGGAAAAAACAACTGCAGACAACTCGAAAACTGTCCGGTCCAAGAAAGACAAGTCAGCTAATGACTTTTCAACTGAAGAAAAAGCATCCATAGACAGCATAAACGCCATTGATTCCCCTGAAGCTGAATCCACTTCTGGTGTTGCCAAACCACGCGATGACACTGATTCACTTGATGCAGAAGGGAAAATATCACCGGCTTCCATACCTGATTGGCTGCAAACCATTGCTCCGCCCGAAGAAACACCCGTTTCTGAGGGAATTGGCGTGGGTGTACCTGGTATCTCCGATAAAGTGATAGATGATGCATTTAGTTCAATATTCCCAACCAGAAAACTATCAGCCAAAAAATTGGATGGCTCCAAACAAGGTTTTAATGAAGAAACACCGCCTGAAAGTAAAGGAGAAGGCCTCGAAGAAACAGTCCAACCTGTTGCGGATTCTGAATCTTCAGAAGGTCTTAACAATATCCAAGAGATGCCAGTACAAGGAGAGTCATTTAATATCGATGATCTACGAAAAGAAATGGAACCTGTAGAGGAATCATCTGATGCAAGCAGTTCACCTGTAGAGGAATCATCTGATGCAAGCAGTTCACCTGTAGAGCTCAGGCAAGATGAGAATCCCGATGCTGGGGAATATTTTGGAGAATCAGCCAATGCCGATCTTCTGGATAGCCTGCGTAAAGCTTTTCCAACAGGCGATTTACGATCAACCACAGAGACCTCTGCGGGGGAGTCTCCAGAGCAAACCGAGGATGAATCGGTTGAGGAGAACGTTGTGCCAAAAGAGACAATAATTGAAGAACCCTCAGAGCAGCCTGAAGAGCCCAAGGATCAAGTTGAAAAACCCGTTATGCAAGCTGAAGAGCCCCTGCAGCAAGTTGAGGAACCCGCTTCACAGTCTGAAGAACCCGTAATACAAGCTGAAGCCCCCATTGAGCAATTTGAAGAACCCGTCATGCAAGCTGAAGAGCCCATGCAGCAAGTTGAAGAACTCGCTTCACAGTCTGAAGAATCCGAAGAGCAAGGCGTAGAATCCGTAATGCAAGCTGAAGAGCCCATGCAGCAAGTTGAGGAACCCGAAGAGCTAGGCGTAGAACCCGTAATACAAGCTGAAGAGTCCATGCAGCAAGTTGAAGAACCTCAAGTTCAGGCTGAAGATCCTCTGTTACAAAAAGAAGATCAACTACTTAAACCAGAATCTGAGATCCCAGTCTGGCTGCATGACAATCAAGACAAAAAAGAAGAAACCGTAACTGATTCTTCATCAAAAGATGCCAGCCAGGACGAATTACCAGCCTGGTTGCAGGATTTTGAACAAAAAATGGATCAACAAGCTGAATCAGGACCTATCTTGCCATCTGTTCCAGGAGGGGAAGAAGGGACCCAATTGGGATCAACAAGCCGCCCAGATGCATTTCTCAACTGGGGTATTCCAGATGATTCATCATCCAGACCAAAATCCCAAGGTGAAGAATTCCCAGAACTACCTCGCACAGGCCAAAAAGATACCAATATTCTGCCTGAGTTATCACCAGATCAACAGGATATCGATGAGCAATCATATAAGATCCAGCCTGAAGAAACACAGCAAGAACCTTCACCAGACAGTAGTAGTGAGAATAGCCCCGCCACCGAACCGGTACCCACATCAGTCAAAGATGAAGAGGATGAAGCACCTGCCTGGTTAGCAAAGTTGGCTGGTATCGATGATATGGACATGTCATCATCAATAAGTGAAGAAGAACCTGCTTCATCTGATCAAGCTTTTCAAGCTCCAGAAAGTCTATCAGAGATTATAGAAACCTCACAACCTGAAAAGAACATTGATTATATGCCTGGTACTGATACCACCGATCAGGATTTGAAGACTGAGCCGCCAACTTTCTCCGAAAACGCAGGTTCAGCTTCCATGCCCCCCGTCGCAGAAAGCATTCCGGCATATGAAGAAACAACACTTCCCGATACAAGTGATGAAGAACCCGTCCCTGTACCTGAAGTAGATCTCGAAGATAAAATTGACGAAGCGCCATTCGTTGAAGAACCGTTACCAACTCCACCTGTTGGAGATTCAAGTCCGGTTGAATCCGGTGAAGATGATTCTGTTCCTGATCTCACGAAGATCATTGAAGGTTTACAATCCACTGAAGCCAAGGCTCCAGTACCAGATGATGATGTTGCTCCAGAAACTTTGGCTGAAATAAAACCGGTTGAGGAAAAACCGGAAATACAAATTCCTGAGACGGAACCGGAGTTCCCCCCGTTACAATCCATACCTGAACCAGGTACTTCAACTGTTGAAAAGCCTGAAATTGAGCCTGGTGAGGATGAGACCTTTCCGGATCTCAGCAAGATCGTGGATGGTTTGCAGGCTGCAATTATGAAGGATACTGGACCTGGTGCAGATGCTGATATTCAACCAGTGGTTGAAACACCGCCGATTGAGGAAAAACCAGAAACGCAAATTCCAGAGAGTGAACTGGAGTCCCCCTCATCACAACCAGCACCTGAACCGAGTCGCCCTGTTGTGGAAACACCCGCTGCTGAATTCAACGAAAGCGAGCCGGTTCCAGATCTCAGTATGATCGTGGAAGGGTTACAGGCTGCCTGGATGTCAGAACAAGTCGAAGACAGCGAGATCAAATTAACCGAAACACCAGCGGATGTTCCAGCCCCGAAACCACCAACCGGCAGTAATGATACGATCATAGTAAAACGTCCCGAATCAGAAACCCCGATTAATCAAGACACGATTACATATTCTGCCGAAGAAACCAAAGAACGTGCAATAATCAAAGAAGGTGCTCCGCCTCCTCCGATCGCCAAACAAAAAGAAAAGCCCAAGGCAACCACACCATCTACTGCACCCATCGAGTTGGATAACATTCTCAAGGATGCGCGCGCTGCCTATTCTCATGGTGTTCTGGATGACTCACTGGCTCGTTACATGGTGTTGATCAACCGCAATCGCCTGATCGATCCCGTGATAGATGACCTTGAAAAAATGGCAGCCTCCCGCCCGGATATTTCAGATATCTGGCAAACGCTGGGTGATGCATATACACGTCGCAACAAACTGGAGCAGGCTCTCTCTGCATACCATAAAGCTGAAGGTTTAATTAAGTAATCTGAATATCCCCAATGCTTTGGAGGTTTTTTTGGAACGATCCCTTGTATTAATCAAGCCAGATGGAGTACAGCGGGGTTTGATGGGTGATATCATCCGCCGGCTGGAACAACGCGGCTTAAAGCTTGTTGCTGCCAAATTCCTACTTGTTCCCCGTGAACTGGCTGAAAAACACTACGCCATTCACAAGGGAAAGGCGTTTTATAATGATTTGCTTGACCGTATCACTTCCGCTCCGGTTCTGGCATTGGTATGGGAGGGCGCTCAAGTCGTCTCATCTATTCGCCAGACAGTTGGATCAACAAATCCTGCAAATGCAGAACCCGGTACAATACGTCACGATCTGGGTTTAAGCACTGAATACAATCTTGTGCATGCCTCTGATTCTCCCGAAAATGGTGAATTCGAGGTTGCCCTGTGGTTTTCCCCGGCTGATCTTGTTTCCTGGAAACGTGACACTGATCGCTGGATATATCCATAAAGAATATATAAATGGTTGGCCTGTTTCTTACCCGTCAATGCACTAATTCTGACTGCCGGTTTCGTTTTCCCATACCTGTTAATCAGCCACACCAGCAATACTGTCCAAAGTGTGGGAGTAAATTGGAGCAGATTGGCAAACCGTATGCCAATGTACCGATCGATCAGCCCCCCCATTCCATCCAGCAGATCGAGTTATCCATCCTGCTTGATAATGTACGAAGTGCATTAAATGTCGGATCGATCCTCCGCTCTGCAGAAGGGCTGGGTGTGAAGCATATCTATCTGTGTGGCATTACACCCACAGCAGATCATCCGAAAATTAATAAGACAGCCCTTGGCGCTGAGTCAAATATCTCATGCAGTTATCATCTGAACGCGCTGGATACAGTGGATGGTTTAAAGCGGTCCAGTCTTCAAATTTGGTCACTTGAAATCGCCCCCCGATCCATACCCATTGTTGAGGCGCTTCATTATCCTTTGCCTGATCATCTACTTTTAGTGGCTGGCAATGAGTTATCTGGAGTCGATCCCGAAATACTATCCATAAGTGACCGGATCATATTTCTTCCCATGACGGGTAAAAAGACTTCGTTGAATATCGCTGTGGCAGTTGGCGTGGCAGTTTCTTTAATTCGCGTGCCAGGCTGGGTATAATTAATACATCCTTTCTGGAGGTTAGAATGCCTTCTCTTAATAGACCAATCGATGAAAAGGAACTGCTGTCTCCAGTACGCCTGTGCAATGAAAATGGCGGATTAAATCCCGATGCGATTGGGTGGTCCCGAATCCCATTAACAACCTGCAATCTGTCTCGCCATCCATTGCGAAAAAAACGATGGAACTACTGGGCGATCACAACACCGGATCTTTTGTTTTCGATAACCATCTCGAACGTGGACTATCTGGGTATGGTGTTCGCTTACTTTTTGGATATCAAATCAAAAAAGTTCATTGAGAAAACACGCTCTCCCCTTTTTGGCAATGGCTGCAATCTGCCAGAAGAAGTGTTCGAATCTGTTTCATATACTGATCCAAACATGTCTGCCTCTTTTACATCGAAACCTGATAAAACGAGTTTATGTGTGCGAAGCCTCGATTTTGGAGGTCTCCTTCTGGATGCTGATATACAAATTCATTACCCCGCCAATCATCAAACAATGAGTGTGGTTATCCCGTGGTCAGACACGAACTTTCAATATACCTCAAAGCATAACTGCCTCCCTGCGACTGGTTCAATCACACTGGGAGATACTGTTTACCCACTATCGAAGGGAAAAGCTTTCGCCTGCCTTGATTACGGGCGCGGAATATGGCCCTATAAAAGTCAATGGAATTGGGCATCATTTTCCGGAAAGAGTGGTGGACAGGTAGTAGGCATTAACCTGGGTGCAGGTTGGACAGATGGGACCGGATTAACCGAAAACAGCCTGACTTATAATGGTGTTGTCACGAAGTTGAGTGAAGATGTTGTTTTTGATTTTGATACGGCTGATTATATGAAACCATGGCTGATAAATTCCTGTAAATCGGATCGTATCCGGCTTACCTTCACTCCAATCTATGAACGGATCGCCACAACCAATGTGGTTATACTGACCTCTTCTGTACATCAAATGTTCGGTTATTTTAATGGATCGATCACACCGGAAGGGCATAGACCAATCCGTTTGGAAAATTTATTCGGATGGGCAGAGGATCATCATGCTCGCTGGTAATAAGGTCTTTTCCAGACTTCAAGCCATCACAGGAAAGTGAATCCATATGAAGAAAAAGAAGACACAATATACCGTTGTATATCAGGCGATGAACAAATTCGACGCAGAAACGATGCGCCTCTTGTTGGAATCCTTTGAAATTCCTGTTGAATTGATTGGTGAGAGTGCTGGAAAGGCAATCGGCCTGGGAGGCGGTCCATTGGGAGAGGTTTCAGTGTTCGTCCCCATTAATCGGCTCAAAGAAGCAGAAACCATCATTAAAAGGATGGAAAATGGTGAATTTGATGTGCCATCGAAGCCAGTTGAGTAATTTTTCAGTCATATTATCAGTCAAATGCATCTGCATGGTAAAATAGAAACCCATCACGTCCCCGTGGCCTAATGGATAAGGCGATGGCCTCCGGAGCCTTAAATGCGAGTTCGAGTCTCGCCGGGGACACCTTTTCCAGACACCCGGATCATCCTTGACCGGGTGTCAGCGATAATTTGGGACCTGTCACAAAAACATCGGAAGGCATAATCATGGATGAACAGTCAGCTGCTGCACGTCTGGATGAGCTTCGTAAATCCATTAATTATCATAATTATCAATACCATGTAATGGACGCTCCTGTTATCAGCGATTTGGAATTCGATCGTTTGATCATTGAATTGCGCGAAATTGAAGCACAGTTCCCCCACCTTGTTACAACCGACTCACCCAGCGTACGCATGGGCAGCCAGCCAGTCCAGAAGTTCAATAAATTAGGACACCCTTCTCCCATTCTCAGCCTTGCCAACGCGTTCAGCCGCGATGAAATACTGGCATGGTTTGACCGCAACGAAAAACTGGATGGGCGGATGAGATCAACTGCCTTTGTGGTGGAACCCAAGATTGATGGTTTGACCGTCGTTCTTCATTACCACGATGGCCTTTTCATCCAGGGAGCCACCCGGGGTGACGGTGATGTTGGTGAAGACATCACTGTTAATCTTCGCACCATCAAATCCATCCCTTTGCGCATCCCTGTTTCTGACGCATCCCTTCGCCCTCCTGCAAGGCTGGTTGTACGAGGCGAAGCCTATATCCCCATTCAGGACTTTCTGGAATTAAACCAACGGTTGGAAGAAGCTGGCGAAAGGACCTATCTGAATCCACGTAATACTGCGGCCGGGTCGCTCCGGCAGCTTGACCCCACATTGACTGCAAAACGCCCACTCACTTTGCTGGTTTACAGTATTGTCGCTTCAGACAGTACCATGCCTGTCACACAATGGGATACATTACAGTATCTCAAAGCTCTGGGTTTCCCGGTGAGCAGACATGCCAGCCGCCATTCCACACTTCTCGAGGCCATGGAAGCCTGTGAAGAAGGTATCCTTCATCGAGATGATCTGCCTTATGAAGCGGATGGTATGGTCATCAAGATCGACGATCTTTCTCTGGCTGACAGCCTGGGTGTGGTTGGCAAGGATCCCCGCGGTGCAATCGCCTATAAGTTCCCATCCCGTGAAGTAAGTACACGGTTGATGGACATTGCGGTTAATGTCGGCAGGACCGGGGTACTGACACCATTGGCGATCCTGGAACCGGTGGAACTCGGTGGTGTGGTGGTCAAGCAGGCCACCCTCCATAATTTCGATTTCATCACAGAAAAGGATATCCGAATTGGTGACCGTGTCATGGTAAAACGCGCTGGAGAGGTGATCCCCTATATCATCGGACCAGTACCTGCTGCACGCACTGGTGATGAAAGCGTATTTCAACCCCCTTCCATCTGCCCGGTATGCCATTAGCCGGTGGAACATATATCAGGTGAAGTAGCCTGGTATTGTGTTAACGCAGGCTGCCCGGCTCAACTCATACGCAATATCGAACATTTCGTATCACGCCCTGCCATGGATATCGCCGGATTGGGCATTCGGATCGTTGAGCAGTTGGTCGAATCTGGACTGGTCAAGGATGTAGCAGATCTATACCGTTTGAATCGGGAAGATCTCCTCAAATTGGAAGGTTTTGCAGATAAAAAGGCAGAGAATCTCCTGGCAGCCATATCGGACTCCAAACAGCAATCCTTGGCCCGCCTGATCAATGCGCTTGGTATCCGGGGGGTCGGTGAGGTCATGGCGCAGGACTTGACCCGCCATTACCATAATCTGGAAGATTTAAGCCATGCTAGTGAAACGGAACTTCGCCAGATCGAGGGGGTCGGACCTAATATCGCCCTGGCCATCTTGGATTGGTTCGCGCAACCACGCAATCAATCCCTACTCGCCAGGTTGAAGACTGCCGGCATCTGGCCGCAATCTGATAATACAGGGATAAATGGCGGACCTTTAGCCGGAATGACCTTTGTGGTCAGCGGGACCCTGCCCTCTCTCTCACGTGATGGGGTGAAAGAGTTTATCCAGAAATCCGGGGGTAAAGTTGTAGACAGCGTCAGCCGTAACACCAGCTATCTGATTCTGGGCACTGACCCTGGTTCCAAACTTGAAAAAGCCCGTGGTTTCGGTATATCCATCATCGATGAGGCTGCTTTACGCAGGATGGTGGAGGGTCTGCAGGTTGAGTGAGATCACCCTAAAACCGGGGCGTGAACGCTCTGTCAGACAACAACATCCCTGGTTGTTTTCTGGTGCCATTGATCACACTTCTGGTGATCCAAAACCAGGTGAGAGTGTCTGCGTGATGTCATTTTCGGGTGAACCATTGGGTTGGGCTGCCTACAGCCCTATGTCCCAAATACGCGCACGCATGTGGTCATTCGACCCAAATGTCTGCATCGACCATGAATTTATTAATAATCGTATTCGCAGTGCCATCCAGCGGCGTGCCAGCTACTCAGGTCTGACAATTACAGATGCCTACCGTCTTATACATGGCGAATCCGATGGTCTGCCCGGATTAATAGTAGACCGCTATGGTAATTATTTGGTGTTACAGATACTTTCCGCAGGCATTGAATTCCATCGTGATATTTTGATTGAACTGCTGATCGCTGCCAGTGGCGTATCCAATCTTTATGAGCGTTGTGATACAGAAATGCGTGCTTTGGAAGGTTTGCCCGAACGAAGTGGTGTCATCCATGGTTCTCCCCCTCCAGAGCATGTCACCATCCATGAAAACGGATTGCGATTCCAGGTTGACCTGCTGCACGGCCAAAAAACAGGGTTCTATCTTGACCAGCGAGAAAATCGCCAAAAGATACGTGCCTATGCGCAAGACGCAAAGATCCTCAACTGTTTCTGTTACACCGGGGGTTTCAGTGTTTTTGCGCTGGCCGCCGGCGCAGAATCGGTGGTCAACATCGACTCTTCCGCGGATGCCATCGAACTGGCCAGAACCAACATCGAATTGAACCGGCTGCCCGACAAGCGTAACGATTGGATGGTCGGGGATGTCTTTCATGAGCTGCGCAAGCTGCGCGATCGCGCTGAGTCCTTCGACCTGATCGTTCTGGATCCGCCCAAGTTCGCAGCGACTTTTGCCCAGGTGGATAAAGCTGCCCGCGGGTATAAGGATATCAATTTGCTGTCTTTTAAGCTATTAAAACCCGGTGGAACCCTTTTCACCTTTTCCTGTTCCGGCGGGGTATCACCCGCCCTGTTCCAGAAGATCGTAGCGGGAGCCGCCCTGGATGCCGGGGTGAATGCGGTCATCCTGGAGAAACTTGGCCAGGCATCTGATCATCCCATTGCCCTGAATTTCCCCGAGGGGGAATATCTCAAAGGACTTGTCTGCCGGATATAAAATGGGCGAGGATAATCCTCGCCCAAAGGTGGAGATGGCGGGAATCGAACCCGCGTCCGAAAGGATCGACCCACGGACATCTACGAGCGTAGCTGGGTCTAGGTTCTTATCCTGTGTTCGCTCACCAGCCGGCTATCACAGGACCAGCCGTTCGAGCCCGAAAGCCCTCTTTCACACGGTCAACGGCGTCACGTGCGGCATTCCAGCTTTGTTACGCCCGGCTCACACACCGGCTGGAAATCGGGAGTGGCGGACGTCATCTC